>JACXTO010000028.1 GCA_016919565.1 Methanomassiliicoccaceae archaeon
CCCCGGCCAGAAGTTCGCCGCCTACCTTTTCAAGTTCGTAGGCAACGCTGATGAAGTGCCCCCTTGGATCGCGGTCCGGGTCCGAGTAGACGCCTACCAGCCTGACCGCCTTGGAATCGATCCCCGTCTCCTCCTTGACCTCCCGGACCACCGCTTCCTCGGTCCTCTCCCTCCACTCCACTATCCCACCTGGCAAGGCGAGCTTCCCTTTTTCTGGTTCGCGACCTCGACGGACCAGCAATATTTTTCCGCCGGCCACGAGCACGCCATCGACCGTCAGGACCGGATTCTTGTAGCCTCTCTCATTCATAGCGTCGATCCCCCCTCCAGGTTAGCACAAATGATGCCTCTCCCAACTTCGCACCAATCGTTGATTCGGAAGTGAACATTAATACCTATCTAGGCGTTGGCTCAGCCGTGACGAAACCGACCAAGAGGATTCCGACCATCCTCACCGCAGACGAGCTGCTCGACAAGGCCTTCCATCGGGTGTTGAAGATCAGGAAGGAAGGTGACGACCGGATGGACGGCAAGAAGAAGACGACCGTAGCTCGTCTCACCGCTTCCGGAGATATCATTTCCACGACCCTTACCCTTTACGTCAGAGCGTTCCCCAGCATGTCGAAGCGCGAGGAGTTCCAGATGGAACTGCTTGACCTCCTGGTGGGGTTGGACCAGCTTAAGAAATCCTTGGCAGCGCTAAGCTGGTGCTCAGCGCAGGTCATGAAGTTGAGGAAGGAGTACATCCGCCGGTCCAAGAACGCCCCGAAGATGTCCGATCTCGAGAGGGTCAGGAAAGAGTATTACGGCCGGGTGTCCTCCATGATCAACCAGATCGCAGGGGACCTGGAGGTGGTGGCGAAAGGCCGTGAGGCGTTCAAGAAGCTACCTGCCATCGACGCCACCGTGCCCACGGTCGTCATCGCCGGCTTCCCGAACGTGGGTAAGAGCCAGCTGGTGGACAGGATCTCCACCGCGAAACCGACGATCGCCTCGTACCCATTCACCACGCAGGGCATCACTATCGGGCATTTCCAGGAAGGCTGGAGGCGCTATCAGGTGGTCGACACCCCTGGCCTTCTCGACAGGGAATTGAGCGAGAGGAACGAGATCGAGCGCCAGGCTATCCTGGCATTGAAGTACCTGGCTGACGTCATCGTGTTCGTCCTTGATCCATCCGAGACATCTGGATACACGATGGAGAAGCAAATGCGCTTGCTCGGAGAGGTGAAGAAAGAGTTCGGCTCGATACCGGTGATCGAGGTGGAGAACAAGATCGACCTCCTCGATTCTGGCAGCGAGCGAATGAAGATGTCCGCGTTGGAAGGCATCGGAGTGGAGCGGCTCCAAGGACAGATAACTCAGCATCTCAAGCAGAGCGCCAAGGCCAAGGTCACGGACGCTGATTTTTCCATTGATAAGGGATCGGAACAGGAAGGGGAGTAGAGTTGCAACAGCTGGCTTGCAGCGATCGCATGAGGGCGTATTTCGAATCGCTCGCCAAGGATGCTGATCGCTGCTATGCCGTCGCCAGGAGGGCAAGGGCACGGGGAATGGACCCGGAGACCTTCGTGGAGATACCCCAGGCGGAGGACCTGGCCTCGAGGGTGGAGAAGCTCCTGTCATCCTGGAACGTGGATGGCGTGGCGGTGAGGATCCGCGAGCTTTCCAAGGACTACAACCGGGAGGAGGCATCCCTTCTGATCGCGAAGGAGATCGCGCGCCGGCCGGCGAAGACCAGGGAGGAGGCCATCGACCGCGCAATCAGGGTAGGCCTGGCCGTGCTGACAGAGGGGATATTGGTAGCGCCGCTCGAGGGGATCGCGGGCGTCAAGATTGGCCGCAACTATGACGGTTCCAATTACATTTCCATATCGTTCGCCGGCCCGATACGGTCGGCCGGAGGGACTGGCCAAGCCATGGCCGTGCTGATCGGCGACGTTGTAAGGAGGGAGCTGGGGATCGGCCGGTACATCCCGACCGACGGGGAGGTGCAGCGCTTCAAGGAGGAGATACCGCTCTATAAGCAGTGCCAGCACCTGCAATACACCCCAAGCAACCAGGAGATCGAGCTGATAGTGAAGAACTGCCCGGTGTGCATCGAAGGCGAGGGGACAGAGGACATCGAGATCTCTGGCTACCGCGATCTGCCACGCATCGAGACGAACAAGGTCAGGGGCGGCGCCTGCCTGGTCATCGCCGAGGGGCTATGCCAGAAGGCACCGAAGATCGAGAAGCACGTCAAGAAGCTCGGGATCGATGGATGGGCATTCATCTCCGAGTATCTCGCTCTTAAAAAGAAATCGAGCAGCGATGAGGACGTATCGAAGATCAAGCCGGACAGCAAATACCTGAAGGATTTGATCGCTGGACGTCCGGTGCTCGGACATCCGTCCAGGGTGGGCGGCCTGAGACTGCGCTATGGCAGGGGGCGGACGACCGGCCTCGCCGCGATCGCGCTCAATCCCGCGACGATGCACGCGGTCGACGACTTCCTGGCCGTGGGCACGCAGATCAAGCTGGAGCGGCCCGGGAAGGCGGGGGCGGTCACGCCCTGCGACGAGTTGGAAGGCCCGATCCTCCTGCTCACGAACGGCGACCTGGTCCAGGTGCATACCGTCGAGGCGTTCGAGGAAGTCAGATCGAGAGTGAAGGAGATCGTCGACCTGGGCGAGATCCTAATCCCCTTCGGCGAGTTCGTCGAGAACAATCACGTCCTCGTGCCTGGCTCGTATTCCTTGGAATGGTACAAGGTCGAGCTCCAAAGGTCCGCCGGAACCCTTCCTGAGGGCTGGTCGGACCCGCCCACCTTCGCTGCGGCGTTGGAGCTCTCGCGCACCTACGATATCCCACTTCATCCCAAATACAACCTCTTCTGGTCCGACGTGCCATTGGAACAGCTGGTCGAATTGAGGAACGAGGTTCTGGAAAAGGCTGGCTGGAAAGAGGGTAAGTTGGTTATCAGTTCAATTGGCGAAAGCAAGCGGACCCTGGAGAGCCTTGGAGCGCTGCACCAGGTCGAAGCGGACCGGACCATCCTCGACAGGTACGCCGAGCCGCTGATCGCCGGACTCGGGCTCAAGATCAGGGGAGAGGAAATAATCGCCGTCATTGAACTTGCTGGCATTGACTCCATTGAAGCGGTCTCCAATGCCATGGGCATAAGGATCAGGCCTCGTTCCGTGACCCGGATCGGCGCCCGCATGGCGCGCCCCGAGAAGGCCAAGGAGCGCAAGATGAAGCCTCCACCCCATGTGCTATTCCCCTTGGGACTGAGCGGCGGGACCCAGCGGCTGGTTAGCGAGGCCAGGGAGGGAAAGGAGATCGAGGTCGAGGTCGGCATACGCAGATGCCCCGTCTGTGGCCGGACCACCTTCCAATGCAAGTGCGAGTGCGGCTCCCATACCATTCCGACAGATGCGCCGGCGCAACAGAAGATCGACGTCAACAGCATAATCGAGGCGGCGCTGAAGAATCTCGGAGAGAGCGCTGCGGCGGAGATCAAGGGCGTGCAGGGGATGATCTCCAAGAACAAGACGCCCGAGGCGATGGAGAAGGGCATCCTGCGAGCCAAGCACGACGTCTTCGTCTTCAAGGACGGCACCATCCGGTTCGACATGACCGATGTGCCGCTGACGCACTTCCGCCCGAAG
>JACXTO010000195.1 GCA_016919565.1 Methanomassiliicoccaceae archaeon
CGGACCCATTGAGCAGCCTGCAGACGCTCGATTCCATGATCGGGGATTGCGACGACCAAGCGATACTGTTCTGCGCCCTGGCCCGGGCCTCAGGCGTTCCCGCCTGGCTGCAGCTGGGGGCGATGTACGATTCGACCGGGCACAAGTGGGTCGGGCATGGCTGGGTGCAGACCTATGTCCCTCTTAAGGAGGGCGGCGGGGAGAAGGTCATCATAGACACAGTGAACCGGGACTTCATGAGATGGACGCCGAACCGTTTCGCGGAGTACACCGACGATGGCAATGGCGAGCACCTCTACGATTACTATTACTCGTTCATCTGCTCCTATGATCCCGAGACCTATCAATTCGGAGAAGGCCCGGAGTATGATGAGGGGTACGATTCGCTGTTCTATTCCGAATCGAGCGAGAAGATCGTGATCGGCTGGTTCCTGGCGTTCTGCATCGAGGACCTGGCCGAGCGGGAATTAGCCTCGGTCAGACGACTCTGAACCATCCGGCCTGGGGCTGGAAGATGACGCCCCGGTCGAGCATCTTGTCGATGAGCCGGTTCACATCTTCATCGCTCACCGTCCCTAAGGATGACCTCACATCCTCGACGTCAAAATGGTCCTTGCCTCGATTAAGTTCGGTGGCCAAGGTGCGAAGCTCCTCCATGTTCATCGAATCAGCTTTCCTCGGCTGCTTCTCTTTCTGAGGCGCTCGGGCAACCGGCCTCTTCCGCTCTGCAGGGTAGTCCTCGATGTTCGCTGCCAGCTTCTCGGTCATTCGCCGGACCGCCTCCGGCAGCTTGTCCTTCGAGTCGGTCCTGGCATACACCCTTGCCTTGGAGAGATCGATCACGTGGCTGCAGTGGGCGCATCTCGTGGTTTGATTGGAGAGGTCCGCGCCTCGGGCCCTATGGCATTTGGGGCAGACCACGACCCCGAACATCAGAACTCGACGAACACGCAGGCACCGATACAGGCGCCGTAATGGTCCATGGGGACGGAGACTTCCTCGATGGCGTAGTGGATCGTCTTCAGCTCGATGCTGCGGAGCTTCGCCATCTCGCTCATCTTCCATTCCAAGACCTCTTTCAGGGCCTTCTTCGTGCCGTGCATGTGCCCCTCGGCGACGTAGCCGCCCTTGCCGTCCTTTCGGAAGGCGTAGGCGATGCCGGCGGAGATCATCTCACCCTCGCCCCCCCTCATCTGAGCAAGAACGCAATGGGTGATCGCGCCCATCGGCATGTCGCGCGCCGGGACCTGCTTGGCACCGACCGGAAGGACCGAGGAAACGGACACCAGGTTCTGTTCGCCGATCTTGGCCATCATCAACGCTGTGTCGAAAGCGTTGAGGTCGGAGACCTTGCTCACGGCGCACCCAGATGTTATGTAAAACTTCTTGGGGACTAGGTTCATAGTGCGGAAGTAATTATTCGTCGGCTATTAAGGTTATCTCCCTACTCTGGGAGACCAACATTCAAGTCTTCAACACCCGCAGCTCCCTTTCCAATATCTTGATGTCCCGGGAGTTGAGGGCTTGAGGGCTGACCGGCAACAGCAGGAGGGCGTCCTTGATCGCCACGTTCTCGTTCAGCAATTGGATGAACTTGAGCACCTTGATGAAGTTGTTCTGGGTGATGAGGTATTCCAACCCGCTGATCAGCAATATCCCGCCGTGAGCGTTGTCGAGGAAGTTCTTCACCTCGGAATAGATCAAGGGTATGTTGGTCGGCTCCCGGGCGTACTTGATGTCTCTCTCGTAGGAAAGCCAAATGAACGGTCCGGAGCGCAGCTCGAACCGCTTTGCGAGCTTCTCTGGGTATTCTCGGACGATGTACATTCCTTGGGCTCCGTGCTCAATTTGGTCGACGAAGACATCGAAGCCAGCATACGGATCCTCTGACTCGATGAGATATGAGTAGCCTCTCTCCATATCGAACTTGGACTTGCCCTCGACCGCCTTAAGGACGGGGGCTTCCTCGGTCGGACGCAGCAGGTGGACGCATTGCTTCGCCCCGGTCGATGAGCACTCGATCTCCGTCGCTTCGTAGCGACGCCCGGTCAGTGTCGAGGTGATGCCGGCAAGATATCCCCGGGTGAAGTCGCATTTGCGTCCGTGGGCCGCCTCCAGGCTCTCCTCGAACCCTGCCTTGATCTCATTGTCGTTCATCTCCAGCAGGGTGATCCGGCTCAACCCCGTCTCCATCCAGATCTGAGGGAGCATGTCGTTGAGCTGCTGGGCGTTCTCCGCCTTGACGTTCAGGCTCTTGATCAGACCGACACCAGCCCGATAACCGTATCGTTCCAAGGTGTCGCTGGCGCCCACGTCCTCGATCAGCTCGAGCTCTTCCCGAAGGTCCAGCAACGCCGAGCCCGGCATGATGAAGAACGGGTTTCCGATTTCCTTCATTTGCTCCTCTCCGTGATACCTCTGCCAAGCGTCATGAAAAGATCCTCCACCCCTTCCCCGGTCTTGGCGCTCGTTCGCATGAACTCAGTCCCAAGCGAGGTGGAGATATCCTTGAGCTCCTCCGCCTGCAACTCGCTTGCAAGGTCGGACTTGTTGGCCGCAGCGACGATCAACGCATCCGGGCTTGCCTTGAGGAAGTCCCTTTTCCATTTCAGCAGGTGTCTCATGGTGTCGGGCCGGGTCTGATCTCCCACCAGCAGTGCCCCGTTCGCGCCTCGATAATAGGCGGCGTGCAGCGCGTCGTCGCTCTTCTGCCCCAATATGTCCCAGATCATGAGGGTCAGCTCGACCTCTCCCAGATCGATCACCTTCTTGCTGACCTTCGTGCCGAAGCTTATGATGTAACTGTCGCTGAAGACGTCCTCCACGTACCTGCGCACCAGCGAGGTCTTCCCCACGCCACCGTCGCCAAGCAGGCAAACCTTGCGGATGAACTTCCTCTTCTCCATTTGGGTCTCAAGTATCGCCCGCAGCCTATATAGTGCTGGCGGAGGCTGCCATTCCTCCCCGTCGATCAACCGTACAGAAGCGATTCGTCGCCGCGCTTGGTGTTCTGACGGATGCTCTCGATGGTCGACCTCATCCCTTTCTCCATCTGCTCTGCCTCCTTGAAAAGCGGGTCGAGGTCCAGCTTCAATTCAGGTATCATCTTCGTGACGTATTCCAAAAGACGGGCCGCGCCTCGGGCATCGGCGTAATCAGACCGTGCCGCGCCGAGCAGGCAGATCACGTCTCGCCCGAGCCGATCGCCCTCGTACAGCAGGACGCCGGAGGTGCCTGAGACCATGCCCTCCTTCATCTCCTTGATGCCGTAGGTCTCGAGCATGGCGCGACATTTCTCCCCGGTCGCAATGGCCATGATCTCCTTCTGCTCAGGGTTCTCTCCCACATTGATCCCTTCCAGGGCCACGATCTTGC
>JACXTO010000196.1 GCA_016919565.1 Methanomassiliicoccaceae archaeon
ACCGACCGCAGATACGATCATAAAATGATGCAGGCGCATTCGATCATGGGCCAATGATATAGGCTCGCGATGTGAATATTGGAACCCTGAGCTATCACTCATTCCGCACGAACCTGATCCTGCCCGTCTGTCCGTCAACGTAAGCATGGCCACCGTTTAACAGGCTCCTCAGAGTTCTTTGAAAATCATCGCCAACGATCCCTTTTGATTCTGCCATCTTCATCAGTTCAGCCTCGGTCATTCCATCAGGTGAGCTCAGCAGTATCTCTTTGATGGCCTTCCTCTGCAATCGAAAAGCCTGGGTCGTCTCGGTCGCACCTGTTGCGTTCGTCGGTTCTGATGACATTTCCGTCCCCGTCGCTGTGAAAACAATTGGAGGGTTCTCCTTATATGGCTGATGGTGGCGCTAAGTAATGATCGAAGGCACATGCCAAACAAGACCAACATCCGAATTCATGCTAGCCAGGGCAAATTGATGCAATGCCATCAAGCGACTTCTGAGCTTGGCGCCCTCGACGGATCGATGCCTTATCCACTCAATCATCAGTCCACTTTTCGATCGCGGCCTCGATAGGCTTCCACCGCCTTCACCAATGCCTCTGGACCGAGGATGGAGCATTTGATCTTGCCCTCTGGCATACCTCCGAGGTACTCGGCGACATCCTCCTTCGATATCTTCAAGGCCTCTTCGATCTCCTTCCCCAGGATCATCTCGGAGAACGCCGAGCTGCCGGCGATGGCCGCGGCGCATCCGAAGACCTGCTGCTTGACATCGACTATCTTGTTGTCAACGACCGTGATGCCCAGGACGACGATGTCGCCGTCCATCGCGTTCGAGGCCCTGCCCTCGCCATCCGAATCCGCCGTATCTCCGACGTTCCGCGGATCGATGAAATGCTCCATGACCTTCTTGCTGTATGCCATCCCTACCTCTCACATCCTGATCCTGATGATCTGGTCGGGGCCAGGGCTCTCAGCCCTTCCACGACTTTGACGATCGCCTGAAGGAAGACCTCGGCCTCATGCATATCGTTCATCTTCGACAGGCTGAGTCGAAGCGCTCCACGGCTTTGCGCGGCGCTCAGTCCCAGCGCCTTCAGGACATGCGAGGCCTCGCTGCTGCGGGAAGAACAGGCCGAACCGGTCGATGCGGCGATCCCCTCGTGGTCCAGACGCAGGACCAATGACTCTCCCTCGACGTTCTCGAACCGGAAATTGACATTGTTGCACAGCCGCCTAGTCCTATGGCCATTGAGCTGGCAGCCATCAACGCTCGACATGGTGCCGTCGATCAGCCGCTCTCTGATGGAGGTCATCTTTCCCACTTCCTCATCCATCTCGCTGATGCCTAGGTATATCGCCGCCCCAAGCCCCACGATCCCCGGAACGTTCTCGGTGGATGGCCTTATTCCCTTTTCCTGCCCCCCTCCATAGGCCAGTGGTCGCACGTCCAGCCCCTTCCGTAGGAATAGCGCGCCGACCCCCTTGGGCCCGTGGAACTTATGGGCGGAGAGTGAGAGGAGGTCGATGCCATCCTTAGCCACGTCCAAAGGCATCTTGGTCGTGGCCTGGACAGCGTCGGTGTGGAAAGGTATGCCATGCTCATGAGCCATCAGCCCGATCTCACTTATCGGCTGGATGGTGCCGACCTCATTGTTCGCTGCCATTATCGAGACGAGGATCGTCTCCTTTCCTATTGCGGCGAGAACGCTCTCTGGATCCACAAGCCCTTCCCGGTCGACGGGCAGATAGGTGATGCGGAACCCCTGGTCCTCCAGGAAGGCGCAGGTGCGCAGTATGGCATGATGCTCGATGTTGGAGGTGATGATGTGATTGCCCTTCCTCCGGTTTGCGAATGCGATGCCTTGCAATGCGATATTGTCCGACTCCGTTCCTCCGGAGGTGAAATAGATCTCGTCCGCCTCAGCTCCCAATGCCCTCGCGGTCCTCTCCCTGGCCTGCTCGAGGGCCTCGTGAGCCTCGGTCCCGAACTGGTGCAGGCTGGACGGATTTCCGTACATCGATTCATAGTATGGGAGCATCGCCTCCAGCACCCGAGGATCGATGCGGGTCGTTGCGCTGTTGTCGAAGAAGATCCGTACCATTTTAGCACCCTCAACAATCGATAATGTAGCAATGAAGCATTATATTAGGTGTGCTCCCATTGATTAGTGGTCAGCACTTTCCA
The DNA here is from genome assembly GCA_016919565.1 of Methanomassiliicoccaceae archaeon. Classification (GTDB taxonomy): domain Archaea; phylum Thermoplasmatota; class Thermoplasmata; order Methanomassiliicoccales; family UBA472; genus FEN-33. The sequence continues at coordinate 2,189 of JACXTO010000196.1, forward strand.
ATGGCTGGTTCATTCCTTCTAGCTCGTCAATGAGATTCGAGGGCATGGAGCATCGTTCGAAGAGTATATAAATATGCTAACAATCGTTACGAAGCGTCGGTTGGATGTCCGCATGTATTATTCAATAGCAGCATGCAATCTAATCAGGATGAGGTGCTAGGATGCCCGAGGAACACGTCTATCTTGACAACTCCGCGACCACCCGTATCGACGAAAGGGTGTTGGATCAGATGAGGAGGTTCTTCCTCGAGGATTACGGGGTTGCAACTTCCGAGTTCGGGTACTCGATGGGGATCGTCGCCAGGGAGGAGCTGGGGAAGGCCAGGGAGAGCCTCGCAAATTACCTGGGCGCATCTTCTGAGGAGCTGGTCTTCACATCTGGGGACACCGAGTCCAGCAACATGGCCTTGAAGGGTGTCGCCAAGGCACTCTCGAAGAAGAAGGGCAAGGGCATCGTAACGACGAAGATAGAGGATTTTCCAGTGCTCAACAGCGCCCGGTCCCTCGAAAGGGACGGCTTCAATGTGACCTATCTGGGCGTCGATGCTGAAGGCTTCGTGGATTTGGAGGAGCTTAAGTCGGCGATAGGCAGCGAAACGATAATTGTCTCGATCCAGCATGCCAATCAGGAGATCGGGACGATGCAGGACATTCGAGCGATAGGCGAGATATGCCACGACAAGAACGTCGTTTTCCATTCCGATGCCACTCACACTTTCATGAGGGAAAGCATTGACGTTGCCAAGGTGCCAGTTGATCTGCTGACTGTCTCCGCACATACCATCCACGGCCCGAAGGGGGTGGGAGGCCTGTACATCAAGAAAGGGACCATGATCTCAAAGTGGATGGACGGGGGCTTCCAGGAAGGTGATCGCAGGGGCGGGCTGGAGAACATCCCCGGGATCATGGGATTCGCGGCGGCAGCAAGCCTCGTAACGGACGAGGAGAACGAACGCCTGAGAAAGATGAGGGACCATTTGATAGAACGTCTGCTCGCGGAGATCCCCCTCACGACGCTCAACGGGTCCCCGACGAAAAGGACGCCCCAGAACGCCAACATCACTTTCCACCGTGTCGAAGGCGAGTCGATCACGCTCCATCTGGATATGCGGGGTTTCGAGGTGAGCACCGGATCAGCGTGCTTCAGTCGTTCCCTCGAGGCCAGCCATGTCATGATGGGCATTGGCGGGAAC
>JACXTO010000029.1 GCA_016919565.1 Methanomassiliicoccaceae archaeon
AGAAGTATCTCAGCACCAAGCTGTTCCAGATCTAATCCTCTTCGAATCTCACCCTATCATTAATCTCTTGTTTGTGGTATTAGTACGTGGTATATTGAGCGACTCCCAATACAACCTGACATTCGGGGCAGGAATACATTGTTGTACGGACCCTAAACTCGGCCTTTAAGCCTGCATCAATACGTTCTCGAACAATGTTCTCACCATTGATCTCCTTTTTACAGCTGGGACATAGAGCCAAATTCTCCACCAAGCTGTAACATACTTGGTACATATGAATAATGAATGAAAGATGGCTTCAAGGTCTTTGTCGATTCTCGACAACTCTTTGACCCTGGCCTTGCTTTGGCCTGCCTGTCCGAGATGATATCGATGAATTGCCGGTTGGCCGTGGATGGTTCCTGCTTGTCCTCGCGGGATGGCTGGTCCGCACTCTTCCCCTGGGTGAGTTTTGGACCATAGGGGGATTCTTGATCTCTGGCTCTGGCCTGCGCACGACCACGAGGTCCAACAGATCGATCGGCCTCCGGGTCCTGCGTTCGATGTCTCGAATCATCCCACGCTCCTCCGCGGTGAAGAACGATATCGATTTTCCGACCATTCCCGCCCTTCCTGTCCTGCCAATCCGGTGGAGATACGTGTCCGGGTCCATCGGCGCATCGTAATTGATGACGCAGTCGACGGCGTCGATGTCCAAGCCCCTAGCCGCCACGTCGGTCGCCACCATCACTCTGATGGCCCCATCCTTGAACCCCTTGAGCACCTTCTCCCTCTTGTTCTGGGCGACGTCGCCGTGGATCGCGCCCACCAGGTAATCAAAGGCCCGCAACTTCTTCGTCAGCTGATCGGTCCGGCGCTTGGTCGCGCAGAACACAATGGCCTTGGGATCGTCCAGGTCGAGGATCGTGCAGAGGGCGTCGCGCTTGGTGTCCCTGTCGGCTATAACGTAATACTGCTTGGTCAGGTCCAGGACCGGCTCGTCCTTGGAGACCAGTATCTCCCGCGGGTTCACCATCTGGCGCATCGCCAGCTGCCTTATGTCCGGCGACATGGTCGCCGAGAAAAGCAAAGATTGCCTCCTCTTCGGCACCTTGGACAAAATGAAATTGAGGTCCCTGGCGAAACCCATGTCGAGCATGCGGTCCGCCTCGTCCAATACCACGACCGAGATCCTCGAAAGGTCCAGGTCATTCCTGTTTATGAGGTCCTTAGCCCTTCCGGGAGTGGCCACCACAATATCCGTGCCCTTCCTGAGCTTGGATATCTGAGGCTCGATGCCCACTCCACCATAGATGGGGATGCAGATATGGCCGGTGTACTTGGAGAGCTTGGATAGTTCTTCGAAGACCTGGTTCGCCAATTCCCTGGTGGGAACGAGGACCAATGCCGATGCAGTCTTCATCCCGGGCTCGATCCTTTCCAGTATTATGGAGCCATACGCTCCAGTCTTGCCCGTTCCGGTCTGCGCCTGTGCGAACATGTCGCCGCCCTTGAGGCCCACCGGTATTGCTTCGATCTGCACGGGGGTGGGTACTTCCCATCCCATGCCATTCATTGCGCTGATGATCTCCTTTGAGATCTGTAGATCTGTGAAAGTTGTCACGATATTCACTCTAGCGAAAATAAAAACGAGCTGTGATGATCACAGACGATTTTGATTTCGAACATAGGTTGCGATTCGAATATTTAAACATGCGTACGTTTGAGTTGCACTCCCGACCTCGAATTGCTGAGAAATGCCATCAAGGAATTTGCTCGTCTATTGGCCGTAGGGGATCGACAAGGAACAACTGACGGAACTGGCAGAAACGAAAAGGATCGCTGAGATGATTTCATAAAGGTTATCCAGAGCCTACCAACAGCGGCCATCTCTATTATGATGAGTCGTTGCAGAGATTTCGGATTGTGCGAATCGAGTGAGAACCCCCGGAATACCGTGGTAATTAGGCAAGAGATTCGTACAGACCGTTGCGAGTTAAGATCCGAGACCGATGTCAAGCTTCTTTAGATTCTAAAAATGATGACTGTTGCGATACCTCTTTCAGTGGTCTCGATCAAGTGAATCGACATGTATGGAAACCCATCGCTTCTGATCAAGGACTGCCCTTCGTTTGCATCGATAGGCAATCGTTTCCATTCGCGAATGACTGAAAACACGCATTATTAGACATATGACTAATTGTTATCCAATAAATAGCTGAAATACGCATCCTTTCAATGGAGGAATTGCTTTTTCGGTCATTCTTTGTCGGAAAAGATATTAACCTGCGCATACATCATTACCTTGGAGTTAACAATGGACGACGACAGCAACCGTGCCTACATGCTAGTGGCGATTCAGCCAGGGAAGCAACAGGAGTTCGCTGACGAGATCATGTCATTAGGACTGACACAGGACACCGCGGTGAATAGCATTGACTTCGTCCATGGCACCTTTGATTTCATCATCACGTTCAAAGGCGCAGTCAATGAAGTAGATAAGAGGATCCTGGAGATCAGGTCTCTTCCACACTTGCTCAGAACGGAGACGATGATCCCGTTCCATCGGTCAAGCATGAACGAGCCGAGAAGCCAAGAAAGTCTTGGCGGCCGAAGAGAACCTCACGTACCAAAACAGCGGGGTCAGGATTCCTCTAGGATGAAATCACCTCTCTATATGGGCAAGATGCTCGATGCCACGCATCCTCATATCACGCACTTAGGGTCATTCTACTGAATGCAAATTGGGTCAACCATTCGGAATCGGACAGTCTTAATATATTTCAGATGACCTCAATCACTTGTGAACGGAGACCATCAGCGACATTCGGAGACCATCCTTAAGATACTGGCTGATGCGGATCCGAAGGGCATCGGAAAAGATGAACTGCGCAAGCTGGCAGCAGAGAGCGGTATGGCCGATGCGGATCTAAGCCAAGCCCTTAAGCCCTTGATGACGAACGCCAACATCTACTTCAACGCAAATACGGGCGTGTACCATTTCATCTGGTCGTCACCATTGCAGTGGGAATAGACCTGGGGTTACGAATATCAAGCGGACGACTGTCTCCAAGCTCCAGGCGGCACGACCATTTCAAATCGCACGCCCTTGCCCGGTTGACCATTCTCGGTGATGGTGATGCCTGTGATGGCGAGTATCTCGCGGATGAGGAAAAGACCATAACCAGTGTTCTTGCCAAAGCCTTTCTCGAAAAGACGCGTCTTGTCCTCGGCGCTGATGCCAGCACCATCGTCCTCATAGACGATCAATAGCGATTTGCCGACGCTCTTGGTGCTTAGCGTGATATGCTTCACCCGCTCTCCATGACGCACGGAATTGTCCACCAGGTTGTAGAAGACCTTCCCTGCCATCGGATCTGCTAGGACCTCCACGCCTCCGGTCTTGTCCACCAGCGCCACACCGGGGGGATGCAATGTGTCGAAAGCCTCGGCAATCTTCTTACCGACGGAGGTCCAGGCAGGCGCATGTATCCCCAGTTCTTGGTAGTCCTTGGTGAAAGCTACCTGTGACTGAACGTAGAAGGCGGCATGGGACATCTTCTCGAGGTACTTGACCAATTCCGGGTCCTTCTCCCGTTGCCTGCACAGCTCCAGGAAACCGTTGACGATCATCAACTGGTTGCTGATGTCGTGCCTGGTGATGGTGCTTAGGATACCGAGCTTCGTGTTGGCCTGCCGCAACGCCACCTCGATCCTCTTGCGTCCTGTGATATGGCCTACTCGCTCGGCAATGGCCTCGATGAGCCGCCTCTCTTCCTTCACGAAGGGACCTTCATAGGCTTCCGGCCTTGCCTCGAGATAGCCCACCTCGATCCTGCCCACTACGGAACCGTTCACCTTGATCGGTGCGGTCTGTTTCCATTCGGGCTCTTTGAAATTGGTAGTTTGGTACTCGAAGTCATCGATCACAATCTTGGCGCAAGCGATCTCCGGGTATTGCCAACTATTAGGCAGTAGGTTAGTGAGCTCCCGGTGCATCTCCTCTAGGCTCAGGCCATCCCTTTCAGCCATCTCGGCCAAACTGTAGAATGCCCCCAATTCCTTGATCCTTTCCTTGATTTCATGATCGAGCTTCTTCCGCTCGGTGATGTCGGTGCAGAAGCTCATGTACCTATGACCGGGCAGCTCGACCGCGTTCAAGAACATCGGAAGGCCGCTCCCGTCCTTCCTCAAGAGGATGGTCTCCATTGCCAGCTTGCCCTTCTCCATCAGTTGATGGAATCCCTCCAGGGCTGCTTGAGCAACGGTCTTGTCCGTCAGGTCTTTTATGTTCAGTGAAAGGACCTCCTCCCGAGAATACCCAAGCATTGAGCATCCGGTCGCATTGACATCCTGGTAGTTGCCCTTCGCATCTACGATGAATATGCCCTCGGGAGAGTTGTCGAAATATGCCCTGATGCGCATCTCGCTCTCTTTCAGTGCATCCTCAATCTTCTTCCGTTCGGTGATGTCAGTGAGGAAGTTCAGTGTTGCGGCCCGATCCTCCCATTCTATACCCACCGAGTTGATCTCCACCCACCTGACGCTTCCATCCTTCGCGAGCAACCTGAAGCTATAGCGGGACGGGATATCCTCTCCCTTCATCCGCCTCTGATAGTTATCCACTACCCGAGCCCGGTCATCGGGATGCACGAGCGTTGGAAAAGGCATGGACAGCAATTCCTTTTCTGTGAATCCAGTAACGGCGATCGTCATCGGATTCACCAGACGGAGCATTCCGTCCTGTGCCACGACGATCGCTTCGCTGGCGCTCTCCACTAATTGGCGATATTCCCTCTCGCTCTTCCGTAAGGCGACATCCGCTTGCTTGCGGTCTGTGATGTCCCTTACCGATTCTATCGCTCCTACCCTGTTCCCGTTCTCGTCGAAGAGGGAGGTGGCGGTCGCCCAGACATGAGCTCCATTTCCCTTGTTGAGGGCATTGCAGAAGCTTTCCATGAAAAGGGTGCTGCCCTTCCTGATCACATTGTCGTGCCTTATCGAGGTGGTTCGATCGTCCAGGTTCAGTCGGTCGACGAGCATGGTTCGCCTATGCCCATAGAATGGAATGGAGTAAGCCATGTTCCCCTGACCGATCATATTCTGCTTGCTTATCCCGGTCATCTTCTCCATTGCCTTGTTCCAGGCGACCACCTTTCCTCCAATATCGACCACGAAGGTGGCGTCCGGCAGGAAATCGATGATGTCCGCCTGCGCTTTTCTCGAAGCGTTCAATTCGTTCTCGGCTCGCTTGCGCTCGCTGATGTCGATGTACGTACCCAGCACTCCGATGATCTCTCCTTTGGCATTTCGCAAGGGCATCTTGCTGGTGAGGAGCGTGATCAGCTCCCCCTTGGGGGACCTCTGATGCTCCTCCATCAATATCTTTGAGATGCCAGTCTCGATGACGTTCCGATCGTCCTCGCGATACTTGCTCGCGTGTTCGCGCCAGACCAATTGATAGTCGTC
>JACXTO010000197.1 GCA_016919565.1 Methanomassiliicoccaceae archaeon
CATGTTCGAGATCCTAAAGCGCGACGGCCTGGCAAGGATCTGCCGTTTCGACACGAAGCACGGGAGCTTGGAGACGCCCGCCCTGCTGCCGGTGCTGAACCCGCGCTTGATCACCATCGCGCCTTCCATCCTCAAGGACGAACTTGGGTTCCAGGCGCTCATCACCAACTCATACATCATCCGCAACGACCCCGTTCTCAGGCAGACCGCCCTGGAGAAGGGCGTCCATCAGCTGATCGGCTACGACGGCATAGTCATGACCGATAGCGGCACCTTCCAAAGCCACATGTACGGGGAGGTCGAGCTCGTCAACAAGGACATCGTGGCGTTCCAGCGGGACATCGGTTCCGATATCGGGACGGTCCTCGACATCTTCACTGAGCCTGATTGGGGGCCTGAGAAAACGAGGATGGCGGTGGATGAGACGCTGCACCGGACGAAGGAGGCCGCCTCCATAAAAAGGGAGATGATGCTGGCCGGGGTCGTCCAAGGGTCGGTATATCCAGACCAAAGGGAGAGCTGCGCCCGCGAGATGGCGTCGATGGACGTGGACGTCCACCCGATCGGGGGAGTGGTGCCGCTGATGGAGCAGTATCGGTTCGCCGAACTGGTCGATGTCATCGTCGCCTCCAAGAAGGGATTGATGCCGGCAAGGCCGGTGCATCTGTTCGGCGCGGGCCATCCGATGGTCTTCGCGCTCGCGATCCTGCTCGGCTGCGATATGTTCGACTCCGCCTCCTATGCCAAGTTCGCCCGGGACGACCGGCTCATGTTCCCCGAGGGAACGATGCACCTTGGGGACATGAAGACCCTGGAGTGCGAATGCCCTGCCTGCCGCGCGCACACCTTGGAATCGCTGCGAGCGCTCCCGGAGAAGGAGCGGACGTTGGCGCTCGCCAAGCACAATCTTTACGTCTCCAAGAAGGAGATCGAGCGCGCCAAGCGGGCGATGCAGGAAGGGACGCTGTGGGAACTGGTGGAGGTCCGCTGCCGTTCCCATCCCGCTCTGCTCGATGGCCTGAGGCGTTTGCGCGAGCACCGCAAGTTCCTCGAACGGTTCGAGCCGCTGAGCCGGGACGGCGCGATGTTCTACACCGGCCCGGAGACGCTGAACCGCCCATGCTTCCAGCGTTATGAGGAGAGGTTCTTCGACCGCTACCGGCAGCCGGCGAACAAGATACTGGTCGGGTTCGAGGACGCGGAGAAGCCCTACTCGAGGGCGTACGGGCCGCTCATGGCGAAGCTGTCGGAAGTGGCCGACGCGCACTTCCTGGTGATGTCGCCCTTCGGCCCGGTTCCGATAGAGCTCGACGAGGTCTATCCCATCGCTCAATCGCTATTCCCCAAGCTGAAGGACCGGGAGATGGAGGAGCACATCAAGGAGATGATGGAGCGCTTCTCCCATTGCCAAGAATATGGCATGTGCCTTTTGTACGATGGCCAGGGAACGATGGATATGCTCTCCTCGCTCTCCGGAGAGAAGAGCAGCTTCGACATCGACGTCGCGAAAGTGAGGGCGGTGGCGGACTACCAATTCGGAAAGGGAGCGGCCGATGCGCTGTTCGATGGAGAATTGCAGATAGTAAAATCGAAGAACACTGGCAAGATCCGGAACGTCCTGGTCGACGGGAAGCATGTGGTCTCGATGAGGGCGCCGGACGGCCTGTTCACATTGCGACCCGAGGGGGCGAAGAAGTTGCATGGAGCGTTCCGATCGCCGCGCATGCGCGTCGTCGTCAATCCCGATTCAGCGGAGTTCAACAAGCAGGGCAAGAACGTCTTCGGCGGCTTCGTGGTCGACTGCGATCCCGACCTCGTTCCAATGGACGAGGTGCTTGTCGTTAGCGAGGCGGACGAATTGATCGCCATCGGCCGAACGCTTTTGGTCAGAGAGGAGATGCTCGCCGTGAGGAAGGGCCTAGTCGTCAAGGTCAGGGAGCACGTCGCCTGAGCCCTCGACGCCCCTGACCATCTCGTCCGCGACCTTCACGCAGGATAGCAGGTCCTCTAACGTATGAAGCATCGAAGGGGCCGAGGCAGCCGACGCGGAAAGCAGGAGTATGGTGCCGCGGATTTCCGCCTGCGCGTATTGGCCATTGTCCAATGAGATCGACCTGGCGACCTTCTCGGCCTCCTCATGAGTCTTATAATCCAGCTCGATCACGCACTGAACCTGCATGAACAGAGGAAGAACGAGGCCGGATAACTATCTTCTCGTGATCCTCGGTCTTCGCGGCGGCGGGTCGCCTGCAAGGCGTGAATCGACGGTTTCGTGCACAATGTATAAACTTGAATTCCTGCCATAGTGTATTTCAACAAGGAAGCAAAGGGGTGACTTGAATGGAACTTGTCGAGAGCATCGAGGCGAGGGTGAGCGTCCGATCGTTCACGGAGGAAGACGTGCCAGAGAAGGTCGTGAGCGAGGCTTTGCGTATGGCGATACTCGCCCCATCGGCAGGCAACTTGCAGTCAAGGGACTTCATCGTGATCCGGAACGCCTTGTCAAAGAAGAGGCTGGCCAAGGCCGCGTTCGGACAGGCGTTCATCGAGGAAGCTCCTGTGGTCATCGTGGTCTGCGCCAACCAGAACCGCATCAGGAACTATGGGACCAGGGGAGCGCAGCTCTACTGCCTGCAGGACTCCGCTGCTGCGGTCGAGCACATCCTCCTCTACGTGGTGAGCAAGGGCTTCGGAAGCTGCTGGGTCGGCGCTTTCG
>JACXTO010000198.1 GCA_016919565.1 Methanomassiliicoccaceae archaeon
CTTCTCGCCGCATCCGCTCATCTCTAATCCACTCCAGTACCTGACGCAACGCTTTACGATATCCTTTTAAAAACCCTTATATCAGTTCACCAACCTGCACCTTAATTGAATGTCTATGAACGCCACCGAGATCGAATGCCCGATCTGCGATAGGAAGGTCCAATCCGACATGCCGAAATGTCCGAATTGCGGGGCGGCTTTGAGCTTATCGAGCTTCGAGGATCTCGAAGACGTGGCAAGGAAGATCTCGACAAATGAGCCTCGGGAACCTCCCAAAGCCATTGTCGAGCACAAGGAACCAGCTACCCGACCAGAGCCGAAGGCCGAAGAGACCAGACTCGTCGAGCAGGCGGCGAAAAGGGACGAGCCTCAACCCCGGGCAGAACCTAAGAAGGAAGAAAAGAGCGCCGTCGAACCCGCCAAGGAAGAAGCCAAGCGTGGGCTCGGAAGACTTTTCGGTAAGAAGAAGAAATGATAACTCCTCCATCAAGTATGTGAACCGAGAATGTCCGAGTTGCGAGTCAGGAAGCGCAGACGGTTGCGGGAGAAAGAGGTCAAGGCGCTCGCTGAAGAACTGCTGGCGAGCACTGGCATCCCCATTTTCAAGGTCGGGGACACGGTGGACGTCGCTGAAAGTCCGGAATACGAAGTGATCGTGGTCGAGAACCAAATCATCGGCTTCATCCAGGAGAAGAAGGCATTCCTGACGATCCGCGGTCTGCTGAAATACCCGGTGACCAAATCATATGTCACTGTGGACATGGGCGCGATCAAGTTCGTCATCAACGGGGCGGACGTGATGGGACCTGGAATCGTCGATGCGGACGTAGGCATCCAGACTGGGGACTATGTCTGGGTGCGGGATGAGAAGAACAACAAGCCATTGGCGGTCGGTCGGGCGCTCATCACCGGCGCAGAGATGGGGGAGAAGAAACCTGGGAAAGCGATCAAGAGCATCCTATTCGTCGGCGACAAGCTGTGGAAGTTCGACGAACGCTAGTTCCCCTTCGTCTGGCCATACTCAAAACTTTAAATACCGCTCAGAGGATACCAATGGCAAGAGGGATGCCATGCCACTGCTGAAGAAGCCTTTCGGGCGGAACAAGGAGGAAGTTCAGACCGTAGAGTCGGACCAATACATCGACCTAGGGCAGCTCAATTTCGAGGAAGAGAACCCCCTGGGCGGCAAGGGAATGATCAAGATCGCAGAGATCTATCGATACGAGGACTTGACTCCAGTGGTTCAGCCTGCCTACAGCGGCAATATCGTGCTGATAGATTATTCATCCATAGCAAACGATCAACTCACTCTCAAGCGGATCACCAACGAGCTGAAGGCAGTGGCCAGGGACACCAATGGCGACGTTGCGGCCATCGGTCACAATCTGATCATCGTGGCCCCGAACGGCGTCAAGATAGACCGGCACAAGATCAAAGGCGGCTTCAACTGAGCGCGGGGCGCTGGCGGCTCGGGCACGAGTCCGGCAGGTGGCGCGGAAGGTGGTCACGGATGACCATTTGGCTCATAAGGAAGGTCCAGCCCTAAGTCGGACCGATGTCGAACAAGGATGTCGAAGGGCGCGGCAAGGGAAACTCTTTGGTTCAGACCTCTGAAAGATGGTTCGGGCGTTTCATCTCCATCTGGACAGGCCAGGCCTTCTCCCTCGTGGGCAGCCAATTGGTGCAGTTCGCCTTGGTGTGGTATCTGACGATCGAGACCGGCTCGGCCACGGTCCTCGCCGTCGCCACCATGGCAGCGATGCTTCCACATATCCTGCTCTCGCCGGTCGCTGGCGCATACGTTGACCGATGGAAGCGCCGCAACGTCATGATAGTGGCCGATGGATTGGTGGCGATATCCACATTGGCTTTGGTTATCCTGTTCGCTCTGGGCATCGTTGAGATATGGGAGATATTTGTCGTGATGTTCGTCCGCTCCTGCTTCACCGCCTTCCATTGGCCTGCCAGCCAGGCCGCCACCACCATGCTCGTTCCCGAGAGGCATCTCGCTCGAGTTGCGGGGTTCAATCAATCCTTGGGGGGATTCGCGAGCATCCTCGCTCTGCCTTTGGGCGCGGTCCTCATCGCCTTCTTTCCAATGCAGCTAGTACTGTCCGTGGACATCGTGACCGCGATCATTGCGATCCTGCCGTTGCTGGTGTTCAGGTTCCCGGAACCGGCCGCGAAGGACGGCCCACCGAGAGGGATCATGGCTGACATGAAGGACGGTATGCGTTTCATTAGGGGGTGGCGCGGCGCATTGCTGTTGATATCCTTCTTCATGGTCCTGAACATGTTGATCTCGCCGGCCTTCAGCCTCATCCCCATTCTGGTGGTCGGCCATTTCCAGGGCGGGGCGCTCGATTTCGCCTCCCTGGAGGTGATGAGCGGGATCGGCATGGTCGCAGGAGGGATCGCCCTCGGGATCTGGGGCGGGACCAAGAGGCGCATCGTGACGGTGATGGCGAGCACGATGCTGGCGGGCGTGGCGGTCTCGCTGCTCGCGTTCGTCCCCGCCAACGGCATATTCCTGGCCATGGTCCTACTGCTCTTCGTCGGGATCATGATGCCCATCCTCAACGGCTCCGTGATGGCGCTCATGCAGTCCTGCGTCCCTCCGGGGATGCAAGGCAGGGTCTTCGCGCTGCTCGGCGCCATGGCCATGGCCGCCGCCCCGGTCGGTCTCGCCATCGGTGGGCCGGTGGCCGACCTGGTGGGCATCCTGCCCTGGTTCCTCATATCTGGTATCCCGATGGTGCTCATCGGGGTCGGCTCGTTCCTCATCCCCAGCATAATGAACATCGAGGACCCGGCGAACTGCCCCGTCGTTGAGGGCATGGCTGCGAATGCTCCCGAGAATGGGGCTTGAGGACCAAGATTAATTCATTCAAAATTCAGAGGCTATCGCCTGGGCGCTAGGCCTCATCAGGTTTCGCTCAGTGATTAGGCATATATATCCATCAGGGAATCTTGCATATGTGCCTGGCTTCAAGGTCATCCATGATAGCGTTCATGGCAGCGTTCGCCTCGATGGCGTATTCCTCCGCCTTCTGGGGCGTCCGGAGGTGCAGCGATTGCACGGCGTCCATCAGCTCGGCCTGGCGCACCTCGTCTTTCCCGGGTCGAACCACACCCGTATCGAGCATTCGCTCGGCACATATCACATCGCAAGTCTGATGGCAGATTCCTTGCAGCTGAACGACGAGGAACGGTACGAGGTCCTCGCCGCCGCCCTGCTTCACGACGTGGGGCATCCGCCGTTCTCTCACACACTGGAGGAGGTGCTGCTAGATCGCCTCGGCACCGATCACGTCGATCTCAGTCGCGCGATGATCGCTGGCGAGCTTCGCTGCATCACTCCGGGGGACCGGAAGATCCTCGGTGATGTGGACTCCATCCCGACGGTCCTCGGCGAGGCCGGCATCTCCCCCGAGAACGTGGCCGATCTGGTTGCGTCGCCAAGGAACTCAGGGACGGGGCAGAGCTCCCTGGACGTGGAGCGAGGCCAAGCGCATTTTGGTCAGAAGAACTACCTTCATCAGATAATCCACGGGCCGGTCGATGCGGACCAGATGGACTACCTCCTCCGGGACGCATATTACACCGGGGTTGCTCACGGGACGATCGATCTCGATCGATTGATGCAGACCATCGACGTGCACCACGGAGACCTGGTCGTGAACAAGGGCGGGGTGACGGCGGTGGAGGGCCTGCTGGTCGCTCGCGCCCTGATGTACACTTCGGTCTACTTCCATAAGACGGTGAGGATCGCCGAGCTGATGCTCTGCAAGGCAGTGGAGATGTCGAGCCCGAGCTTGGTCAAGGGGTTGCATAAGGAGACCGACGGCAGCCTCACCGAGAAGCTCTTGGCCCAAGGCGGCTACCCGGGCAGGATCATGACCCAGCTGAAGTACCGGGAGCTCTACAAGCGGGTCTTCTCGGTGCCGATGGTCGACCTAAAGGACGAGGATATGGAGCGATTGCTGGAACTGACCGATTACAAAGTGCGGAAGGGAAAGGAGGCCGAGATAGCGGCGAGGGCGGGCGTACATCCGTCCGAGGTCATCCTCGACATGCCAGAGAGAGAGCTCCTCATCTCAGAGCCGCGCATCGGCAAGACCGACGTCCCGATACTCGAGGACGGCCGGGTCCGGCCTCTGTCGAGGTACTCGCCTCTGGCCAAGGCGCTGCAGTCGCGCAGCGTGTTCGATTGGGCGGCGATGGTCGCAACGCCGGACAAGAACCGAGCGGATGTGGCTAAGGCAGCCCATAAGGTCCTGTTCAAGACTTGATCTGCCTCGATTTCAATGGCTCGGCTGCGATCAACCTTTCATCACGCCGATGGGCCTCAGCCGCGCCACTGGCTTTGAAAGCCCGGCTCCCTTGACAACGGCGATCACATCGTCGATGTCCTTGTAGGCGCCGGGAGCCTCCTCCAGTATCCCGTCCTTGGTCGAGGCCTTCAGGTAGATGCCCTGCCTCTCCATTTGCGCTCGCACGTCGTTCACGGTGAATTGGCGCATGGCGGAAGCTCTGGACATCATCCTTCCCGCCCCGTGGCAGGTCGATCCGAAAGCCTCTTTCATTACCAACTCCGTCCCGACGAGCACGTAGCTTCCCGCACCCATGTCCCCCGGGATCAGGACGGGCTGCCCTACCGAGCGGTACTTGACCGGCACATCGGGATGGTCCTTCGGGAACGAGCGGGTGGCTCCCTTGCGATGCACGTAAACCTTGCGCCGCCTGCCCTCCACTTGGTACTCCTCGACCTTGGCGATGTTGTGAGCGACGTCGTAGACCTGGTGCATGCCCATCTCCTCCGCCGACCGCTTGAACACCTCTTCGAAGGATTGCCTGACCCAATGCAGTATCATCTGCCTGTTGGCCCAGGCGAAATTCGCGCCGCAGGCCATGGCCGCGAAGTAATCCTCCCCGGCCTTAGACTTGACGCTCGCGCAAGCAAGCTGTCTGTCCGGAAGGTCCATCTTGTTCTCTTGGATGTAGCGCTCCATCACCTGGAGGTAGTCGGTGGCGATCTGGTGCCCGCAGCCCCTCGAGCCGCAATGGATCGATACTGTGATCTGTCCTTTTCTGTCCAGTCCGAAGGCTTTGGCAGCCTCCGGATCAAAGATCTCGCTTACTTCATCCACTTCAAGGAAATGGTTGCCAGAGCCAAGCGAGCCTACCTGCGGGATCCCCCGTTCCTTGGCCTTCTTGCTCACCTTGGTCGGGTCGGCGTTCTTCATCCTGCCCCCTTCCTCAGTGGCCTCCAGGTCCTCGCTCCATCCGAAGCCGTTCCTGACGGCCCATTCCCCGCCTTCCTGGAGGATGTTGTCGATCTGATTCGCCGCCACATCGGTCACGCCTTCCGACCCCACCCCGGCTGGCACGTTCTTGAAAAGCGACGCGATCAGGTCCTTAATTTTTGGCTTAACATCGTCAAACATCAGGTCCGTACGGATGAGCCGAACGCCGCAGTTCGAGACGACAATCCCGTTCGCGATGAAGTTGTGCGTGTTCGGGACGGTGAAGTCGTAGACGCATCCGCGGTATTGGATCTCCTCGATGGCGGCTATTTCGTCATAGAGGACCCCGGTCGATTCCAGCTGTCTGAGCTCCGAGTCCAGGAAGTCCTTGAATGAGATGAAGTCGAGC
>JACXTO010000199.1 GCA_016919565.1 Methanomassiliicoccaceae archaeon
CCGGTGATGAATATTATGGTCGAGAGCCAAGACAGATTGAAGAGGAATGCCACGACCACGCACATCGCCAGCAAAGAGCTCAGCAGCGTCACGACGAACTGGGCGATCCTTCGGTTGGAGCCTCTCCCGGCGCCGAGGTTGGAATAGTCCACTCCGAGCGCCAGGCCGGCGATCTCGGAGGACATCATGCGCCACAGCACTATCGTCAACAATGCCCCCAACAGGAACGAGAGCAGGTGCCAGAGGCCCTCTGTCGCCGCTGTCATTATCAGTAGCGCGAGATAGATTATCAGGGCGGCGTAGAACCTCTTTGACATCTTCTTAGTGCGGTATGCGCTTCGAAGCATGGCGCGCCCGATGGTGCGAGAGACCAGGGCCGAGGCGTAGGTGATCGGTCGAGGAATGATGTGGGCCGCCCCGTCCGCCATCTGGTAGCTCCTCTTGATGAGGATGGGGCAGAGGGTGCTCATTATGAAGGTGACGATCCCGGCGATGGGGTAGAGCTCAGCGCCTTTGGTCACTCCGACCGACTGGCTGCCGACGCTGGCATAGAGGATCGATTCCCCTCCCCGGGCGGTGAAGGCGGAGCCGAGCGAGGTCGCCGCACGGCGGGAGAAGCCAATCAGGTAGGCGACGGTCGACATGATCACGATCTCGTCGATAAGGATGATGATCGCGGCGGCGATGGCGATCCACAGTACCTGGCCCAACTGGCTGAGGTCGATGAGCATGCCGAAGGAGACGAAGAAGATGGCGACGAAAGCGTCCCGCACCGGTGCCAGGGTGCTCTCCATTCGGGGCACGATCTGCGTGTCGGCGAAGACCATCCCGATGAAGAACGCCCCGATGAGCGGCGGCACTCCGCATATCTCTGCGAATGCGGCGGAGAGGCACACGATCGCCAGGGCGAAAAGGACCAGAAGTTCCCGGCTCTTGATGCGCTTGATGTAACGGACGGATCGGGGGATCACCAGGACCGCCAGCACCACGAACACCAGGAAGAAGGCGACCATGCCGATGATCATGTTGCTGAGCGCGAACTCAGGCCCGATCTTGATCATCAGGCCGCCTACGACCGTCAGGAAGACCATGGAGATGAACTCCTCCATGATGATCATCCCCAGCATGAACTCCGTCTCCGAGCGCTCCAACCGGCCGAGGTCGATCAGCGCTTTCATGGCCACGGCCGAGCAGCTCATGGCCAGGATGGCGGAGAGGAAGACCGCGTCGAGCAGCGGCCAGCCTAAAGCAGCGGCGAGCAGGAAGCCGCTGAACAGGCAGACGCCGACGTCCACGATGGCGAGGAGCAGTGCCGGCCCCTTGATTCGTTTTATCTTCTCGAATGAGAACTCCAGACCGACGAAGAATATCAGAAGGACGATCCCGATCTGGGACATGAAGTTGATGAAGTCCATTTCCTGGACCAGGCCATGGTACGAGAACGGCCCGATGTTGATGACCATGTACGGCCCGATTATGATGCCTGCGATCAGGTAGCCGATGATAACGCTCTGCTTGAAGCGGGAGGCGACCATCGCCCCGATGAAGGCGATGAGCATGAGTGACCCTATCTGGAACATCAGTTCGCTACCGCTCAACACCATGGCGTCCTACCCGCTCGGAAATTTTGACTGGCTCAGCTAATCCGTTATTGCCGGTCTAGACCTACCAGTCAGTGCATCCCTTGAGTAATGAATGCCTTAACGGGGCATTAATACTTTCGGGGAACGAGCAATGACCAGGCTCCTCTCTACTACTGCTTATTCTACGGACGCAAAAGCATCAGAACGCCTGCTCGAGCCTCATGCCGTGGCGAGAACAGAGCCTTTCGGCCTCGAGATAGAAGTTCTTGAAGAAGTCCGAAGAGCCCACATTGAGGTCGAAGGTGCGCCGGAACTCCGGAGTCATCACCGGGAGAGCATGGAACCTGTCCATGAGGCCGGGTCGCAGCCGCATCCTGTCCAGCATCACGCGCTTGACGCCAGTCGAGGCGATCATCCCGAAGAACGTCTCAATATCCGCATCGCTGACCAGGGGAATGACCGGACCGATCATGACGTAGGCCTCGATCCCTTCCTTGCACAACTCCCTGATGGCGTCCAGTCGGACCTGCGGGGAGGGGGGGCCGGGCTCGAATTGCCTCACCAGCACTTCGTCATGTCCGGTTATGGTGATGCCCACCTCCACCTTCGACATCCCCTTGAACAGGTCGATGTCCCGGGTCACTAGTGGAGACTTCGTCAGCACGCTCAATGGCCGGTCAGCGCGCTTAAGGACCTCGAGGCATTTTCGCGTCAGCTGCAATTCCCTCTCGATCGGCTGATAGGGATCCGTAACGGTCCCCAGGCCGACCGTCCCTTTCTTCCTCGTGACATCCTTGGCCAGAAGGCCGGGCAGGTTGATCCGCACCCCTATCTCCTTGGCCCATTTGAGGCGGTCCGCGCTCAGCACGGCCGGGGCGAAGCAATAGTGGCAGTCATGCGCGCAACCGACGTATGGATTGAGCGCGTAGTCCAATCCTGGGAGCATTGATCTCGACAGGGCATTCTTGCACTCGACCACCCTGGCGCCCTTTGGCATCGTTGGCGGAGCTGCGCCGTCGGCAAATGAGTCCAGGTCACGTGTAATCATCGATCCTCCTCTGCCTGATGAAATCGGTGAGCACGCCGCTCTGCCTGATCCACCTTGGAATAGGTATCTCCATGCGAGTGCCGATGTGGGCCATGGCCTTCTCCAGGGTGTCGAACCTCTCCGGCTTCTGTTTGAGGGCCATGCGCACGTTCTCCCTTACGTTCCAGACGCCGACCGGCATGATGTAGCCGGGATGCGCCTCCCTCATTATGACCACGCCCGCCTGGCGCCTCTCCGCCGTCAGCAGCTCGTTCACCGCCAGCCTCGCCGCATAGTAGCAGCCGCCGATCTCGGCATAGTCCTTCCTCCCCTCGTAGAACTCGTGGCTGGAGATGAGGTCTATCTGCTTCCCCATCGGGTTCCAGACGGTGTTGGGGTACCAGGCCTCGATGAGCTCGTAGCGCCAGGACGTCGGCATGAACAGCACCGACCAGCGGTTGTCAAGCTGAGTCCAGTCGTACACGCGGAACTCGTTGATGGTGGGGGCGACCTTCGTCTTCTGCAACAGGTCCTTGCCGAGCATGTCATCCACGGCAGTGATGCTCCAGCGCGTCGGGACCAGCTTGCGGTTCTTGCCAATCCCGAAGGCGCCGACGCTGAAGGCCTTCTGGATCTTCGACACCATCACCCCGTTCTTGTACAGGCCCTTCACTGCGTCCACCGCCTTCAGGTCGGTGTCGTTGTACGCTTTCTCCACCTTGTGATCGTACTTCGGGTTCCCGATCTCCAGGGTCGTCACCCGGCCGGACGGCCCGAACGGCTGGATCTCGTCATCCAGGACGATCCTTCCCACCGGCCTCTTGGCGAATGACATCTCGACGTCCAGCGGGTTGACGGCCAGCGCCAGCTCCCTGGTGTAGTCCATGATCCTCCCCCCCAGCTGGAAGTCTTTCACATCGACACGGTACTTGCCCCTGACCAGACGGAAGCGGAAGTCCGTGATCTCCTCGATGCTCTTCCCCATCCAGTTCTCGGGCGTGTCCATTATGGCCGTGTCGCCATGCTCCGGCGGCACCAAAGGGCCGATGTCGACCTTGGGATAGCCGAATCGGCCGATGAAGACCCCGGGGGGCGAGCTGCCAGCCAGGTCCAGGGAATCGATGAGCCTCTGCGTCCGCGTACGAGAATAGAACTTCACCATCAGGGGGCAGCGGGGCTTGCCGCAGAGCAGCTTGGAGCCTTTGCATATCGAGCAAGGGCTGTTGCCCGAGCGTGGCAGTACGAAGGCACCGGGGTCCTCGAACGCCGCATTGGCCGTGGGATAGGGTTGGTTCATCTCCGTTCCAATCCTAGCTGGGATCAGCTATAAGGGATTTACTGGGAACCCTTCGAAAGTGCTATCCTGCCCAGGCGGCCATGATGTACCCCTCGCGCTCGCAGTAATCCGGACCCTTGATCATCCGCATGTTCGACCCTTCGAGGACGTAGTTTCGCCTGAGCATGTCCTCGTAGAGCCACGGAGATGAGACGAAGCGAGCGAAGACCCTCCTCCGCCCCAGATGGTATGAGTGGTTCTCCACGGAAAGCATGAGCCGGTCGAAGACCGCCCTTCCATCCTTCAGGTCCGGGTCGACGATCAGCAGCCTC
>JACXTO010000200.1 GCA_016919565.1 Methanomassiliicoccaceae archaeon
AGCTCGGGGATGGCCACCTGCACCCCTCCCTTGCCCAGGATAAGGCCGCGGCACTCCAGATGCCCCTTGATCCCCGGGGCGGCGCCGATCATCTGACCTCGGGCGATTATCCTACCTCCGGTGGTGATCGTCCTGGATATGATGTCGCATCGCGAGCCCTCGGCGTTCATGATCACCCTCGAGCCGAGGTCCAGCTCGGAGTTCGGGTGCGCTATCGCTACGGTATTGAAGCGGGCGAAGCTGTTCTTGCCGTCCAACCTCGCGGTCGGGTATGTCTGGATGGTGCGGACCGGCTTCAAGGCCACGTAATTGTTGATGAACGTTGAGTCCTCCGCTTGCTGGATGACCGTCCTGGGACGTACGCCGATCTGCTCGGACCAGTTGTGTATCATCGTGAAGGTGAGCTTGGCCCTCTTCTTGATGTAGAACTCGCTGATGCCCAGGTGCAGCGCTTTCTCCACCCCCTTGCTGGTGGAGCAACCTGTTACCACTTCCATTTCTGCGCCTTCCTCGACGATGATCACGTTGTGGACGGTCTGTGCGACGGACTTGCCCTTGAGCATCAAGCATGTCTGCACCGGCGCCGTCACCTTCGCTCCCGGCAGCGCCCGGATGAAATAACCGTCCGCATGCTCCTCGAACGTGCGGGCGGTGTACTTGTCCGCATCTGGCATGACCGCCTTCCAATAGTAATCGCGCATCCAATCGTACTTCTTCAGCGCCTCGGAGACCGGCATCACCTCGACGCCGGGCATCTTGAAAGAGGTGTGCACTACGCTCTCGTCCATGTAGACGAACGAGCCGGAGCGTCCCTCCTCGCTCGGAATGACGCCGGCGTTCAGCAGCGTGGCCTGCTCGTCCTTGGTAAGCTCGGTGAGCTTGTCCACCTTGGGGAGGTCCTTGGACGCCTCGGGGAACTTGTTCAGGTCGATGTCCTCGCCGAAGGCCGCCTTCTTCTTCCTGGCCTCCTCGACCTTCTGCTTCAGTTCACTTGTGTCAGCTTCAGCTTGCATTTTACGCACTCCTCGTATCCCATCTTCCTTATCTCGGCCAAGAGGTCCCTGGGGTTCCCAGAGCAGGCGATGGTCCCCTTGCACATCACATACCCGCGGTCAGCCTCGATGAAATCTAGTATCTGTCCGGTATGGGTGATCACTAGCGCCGCCTTGCCGCTCTGCATCTTCCAGCCAGCGCATGTCGTTCCGCCCCGCAGCATGTCGTGCACCTTCGCCCCCACCTTCTCGATGGAGACGAGGTCGACCCCGCTCTCCGGCTCGTCCAGAAGGTAGAGGCACGGGTTCTGCGCGCCAAGCTGCAGCAGCTCGGAGCGCTTGATCTCTCCGCCGGAAAAGCCGACGTTCACGTCCCTCTCTAGGAAAGGCCCCATGTCCAGCTCCTTGGCCGCCTCGTCCGGGTCGACCCTCCCCTTGCCGGTCACCTTCACCATGTTGCGCAGCCTGACCCCGACCAAATTCGGCGGCCTCTGCATCATGATGCCGATGCCGCGAGAAGCCCTCTCGTCGATCGGCAGCTTCGTGATGTCCTCGCCGTTGAGGAGTATCCTGCCCTCGGTCACGTTGTACCCGCTGAATCCCATGATCGTCATGAGCAGCGTCGATTTCCCCGAGCCGTTCGGGCCGAAGAGCACGTTGGTGTACCCGGCCTTAACGCTCAGGTCGACGTTCCTGAGGATCTTACGCCCTCCCACCTCCACGCTGAGGTTCTCGATCTCCAACATATCGCTCGACTCCTACCTCAGGATTCGTAGACATCGCTATTAATTGTATCGCAAGGTAGGCGCGGAAAACGACTGGACATCGCACGCTCCCGCACCCAAAACTCAAGAACCGGCAGGCCGCTACCGTGGGCTGAGGATTGCATCGAATGGATGAGAACAAGCCCCGCTCACCAACAGATAGGAGGGTAATGGTCATCGGCGCCGGTGTGGCCGGCTCGGCGGCCGCGAGCGCCCTGGTCGACCTTGGTGCCAGCGTCGTATTGGTGGAGCGGTCGCGATCCCTGGGCGCAAGCGAATCCATCCATGGCAATCGCAATGTCCTCGTCCTCGCCGGCACCGAGGTGATCTGGGCCGAGAGGGACGGGAAGTTCCGCATGGAGGTGGAAGCGGTCCAGGATGGTTGCCGCCAACGGGCGGTGCACGAGGTCGACGCTGTCATCCTCGCCACCGGCCTGGTGCCGATCGATGCCAGCCTCATCCCTGAGTTCGGCCTGGGCAGGCATGCCGATGTCATCTCCTCCCAGCAGATGGAACAGATGCTCCGATCGGCCGGTGGGATCCGCAGGCCATCCGATGGCGGTCCGGTCTCGACCGCGGTGTTCGTGCAGTGCGTCGGTTCCCGGGTGGAGAAGAGAGGGGTGCCATATTGCAGTGCGGTCTGCTGCGCTGTCGCCATCGATTGCGCCATAAAGATCAAGGAGCGGGACCCGGGGATAGGGGTCTACATCCTGTACATCGACATCAGGACGGCGGGGAAGGGGCAAGAGGCGATGTACAAGAGGGCGAGGCAGCTCGACGTCAAGTTCATCCGGGGACAGCCGGCGCTGGTGTCGAAGATGCCGCACCAGGACCGGCTGCTGGTGTGCGGGGAGAACACGCTGCTGCGCGAGCTGTACGAGATCCCGGCCGACCTGGTCGTGCTCTCGCTCGGGCTTCGCGAGGACCCTGAGAACCTCGATCTGTTCCGCGGATTGGGGGTGGAATTGGACAGGGAGGGGCTGATCGAGAGCGCCCCATCCGCTCTATCGGTCATGACCAGCGCCAAAGGTGTCTTCGTGGCCGGTTCCGCCTCAGCCCCGATGTGCGCCGATGAGGCGGCGGCGATGGGCGTGCAGGCCGCTCATGCGGCGTCCGTCTATCTGGCCTCGCGCTAGTTTGGTCAATTCATCAAAATCAATATTCTCTGGAAAAGATTGAAGATGGGTCCCGCTCCTCTACTGCTCCATGGGAAGAGCTCCTGACAAGGACCAGCGCCTCCATTGGGACGAGACATACAAGATGGAGGATTTCTTCGGGCCGAAGGCCAGCAATTTTGCCGAGAAGTCATTGGAGCTTCTGAAGGCGGAGGGCGTCGAGATCCTGCTCGAACTGGGATGCGGCCAAGGCAGGGACACCTGGTTGTTCGCTCGGAACGGGATAAGCGTTTACGCCATCGACTACTCCGACGCCGGCATCTGCCAGATGCGCGAAAAGGCAAGGGAGAAGGCTCTTGACAAGCTCATCACCCTCAAGGTACGCGACGTGCGGCGAGGCATACAGCTCCCTGACGATTCGGTCGACGCCATCTATTCCCACATGTTCTTCAACATGGAGTTCCGGGAGAAGGAGATGTTCTCGATCTTCCAGGAGTGCCTCCGGGTCCTGAGGCCGGGCGGCGTGAACATCTTCAGCGTCAGGTCCGAGAACGACCCGCACTACCAGAAGTTCACCCATCTCGACGAGGACATGTACCAGAACCCGCTGGGATTCGTGGTGCACTTCTTCACCGTCGACAAGATCGAGCGGCTGGCGGAGGGATACGAGATCGAGGCGATCGAGGAGTTCGAGGACAGCGACCCGCCGTTCACCAAGATCTTGTACGACGTGGTGTTGCGCAAGCCGATGCAATGACGATCCGGCGCCGTGTGCCGTTTCAGCGATCGTGCTTCTTCCGCATGATGTCCAAAGCCTCAGCGACGCTCATCGGCGGCTCGAAGCTCATGCCGGTCAGATCGCCCCATCCCTGCATGAGCTGCGAGAAGGAAGGCGTCTCCAGCCGAGCCTGCTTCAGGATGTCCGCCTCCTTGAGCAGTTGAGCGTGCGGACCATCGAACAGCACCTTCTTGCTCAGCACAATCACCCGCGAGGTCAGCTCGAACGCTATCCCCAGGTCATGCGTGGCCAGGACCAGCGTCTCCCCCCGTCCCTTGAGGACGTCGATCAGCTCCCTCCGCCCCTGTGGATCCAGGTTGGCGGTCGGCTCGTCCAACAGTAGGATCTCCGGCGACATGGCGAGCAGCCCCGCCAATGCAACGCGCTTCTTCTCCCCGACGCTCAGGCGGTGCGGCGCCCTGTCGCGATATCCCTCCATGGATGTGGAGCGCAACGCTTTCTCCACCCGCGCCTTCACCTCGTCCTCCTCCAGCTTCATGTTCATCGGTCCGAATGCAACGTCCTCCTGCACCGTCGGCATGAAGATCTGGTCGTCCGGGTCCTGGAACAGCAGTCCGACGTGGCGGCGGGCGAGGCCGGGACTCCGTCTGCTCAGTGGGACGCCCATCACCTCAACCGTCCCGTGGCTGGGAGCGAAAAGCCCGGCCATTAGGCTTAGCAGGGTGCTCTTGCCCGCGCCGTTCGGGCCGACCAGGGCCACCTTCTCTCCCTTG
>JACXTO010000201.1 GCA_016919565.1 Methanomassiliicoccaceae archaeon
ATGAAGGAGGCGCCGCTGTTGACGCATTCGTTGACGAAAGCTGTGACTGTTCCTGTGAGTGCCACCAATCCCTTCTTCAACGCCTCTGGTTCTGTGATCATGTGCACCATGACGTCTTCCATGGCGCAGACGTGCGTTGCACTGGTGACCGGGCTCATCAGGGAGACGCCGATGGGCAAGGTGTCACCATACTTCTCTCTGCATATGGAGCACGTGTCCAGATATAATCTCATTCGCCCGTCGATCCTTGGGTCGAGCACATCGAGCTTCTCCCAATCCTCGGGCGCTTTCACCGGGAACTTTCCCAGCCCCATCCAGATATCGGGCGCGGTGGGTAGTTGCATCCTCGTGCCATACCCTTGTGCGATGATTCCCATATCTGACAGGCAATAGATGCTGTCCGTTCCGATCGCTTCATGGAAGGCGATATGCGCCTTTGCCATGTTCAGGCCGCTCGAACCGTATTTGATTACGTCCATACCGGGCACAAAATGCGTTTCGAAGATACCTCCGAAAAGCGATATGGGTACGGAATCAGGTGTTTCATGGTTCCAAGCAGCCTCCCATCTTTGCATGGAGTTCATTTCTTTGCTCATAGAGGCCACCTCTTCGATAGATAGGTTTAACGATTTATATACATTTCTACCTATTATAGACGTATTAATTTAATATTACACGTTATCATATCATTTAATAACATAAAGTAATGATATTGTTATGCTAAATACGATAATTACGCATCATTATCAGTGCAATTCGAATTGCTTATGGATCGAATGAACCGCTTGCAGGGCCAATACGAGAAAGGGCTCTGATGGGATCGTCATCCGGCTTCTGGAAAGCCGCAAAATCCGGCGTTCCCATTCATCCTTGGTGTCCGAAAATGGAAAACGGCTAGGAACGATAGGTCGCGGTCGAGCTCTCATCGTTACTTGGAAACGGATTGCGTTCGATACGACCGCGCGTTTGTACGCCAAGGCGGCAATTCCAAACAGTCGCCTTTATTAACTAGGACGTGATAAGCTGTCCCCAATCGCAAGGATCTGAAAGGGTTTTTGGGATTCAAACAAACATAGGTAGATTAGTAATGTATGGAAACAAGAGGCAGGGCGGCTACGGGCGCCCAAGAAACGATGGACCGCGCGAGATGCACGACGTAACATGTTCCGACTGCGGAGCACAAACTCAGGTACCTTTCAAGCCGACAGAGGGCAGGCCTGTATATTGCAGGGACTGCTTCCAGAAGCACAAGCCGAAGGACCGCTTCTAAACCAAGAGGCCTAACGGCCCAATTCCTTAATTTTTTCAGTTCTCATTTTTCATCACTATCATTGAACTCCAATATGATCGTATGTTGAGTCAGTCCACGCTTTGGATACAAAAAGAAACGCTTTAAGAGAGATGCTGCTATGGCCTCAACGTGCTCATCAAGGCCCGGGGCGTCGCCAAATCGTTCGGACCAAAGGAGGTCTTGCGCTCGGTCGACATAGAGATCGACAGAGGCGATAGGGTCGGGCTTGTCGGGCCGAACGGGGCCGGCAAATCGACGCTGCTTAAGATACTAATCGGCGAGATCAAGCCTGATCTGGGCGAGATCGCGACCCAAACTGATAAGATCCAATACCTGCCGCAGTTCCAAGATCTGGGAGAGGCGACGGTGGAGGATGCCTGCCTCGATCCGTGGGCGTCAGCCACTCAAGCAAGACTGGAGGAGCTGGAAGCGCTCATGGCGGACTCCGCGGACATTGCTGAGCATGATCTGGGCAAGATCGCCTCCGAATACGGTCAATTGCAGGAAGAGCTGACATCGCGTAGGACCCACGAGGTCGAGGGGAAGCGTAAAGCGGCGCTGGAACGGGTTGGGATGTCAGAGCGATCTGGCGACGACAAGATCTCGGAATTGAGCGGAGGGGAGAGGACCCGGATCATGCTGGCAAGGGTGCTCATGCAGGCCGACGAGGCGGACCTGATAATCCTGGACGAGCCGACGAGCCACCTGGACATCGAGGCGGTGGAATCGCTGGAGGAGTACCTGTGCGGGTTCGATGGGGCGGTATTGGTCGTCTCCCACGATCGCTACTTCATGGACCAGGTGGTCAATCACGTTTGGGACCTGGATGAGGGGAAGGTCAACAGTTACCGAGGCAATTACACCGAATTCGTTGGCAAGAAGATGCTGGACATTGAAAGGAAGAGGATCGCCAGCCATAAGAATCAGGTGGAGCGGGAACGGATGCTGAAGATCGCGGAGGAGCAGCACCTGCGATTGAGGTTCGCCTCCACCCACAAGACCCGATTGAAGATGGTCGATAGGATGGAGGACATCCAGGCTCCAACGGAGCAGAAGAGGATGTCCATCAACGTCCCGACGGTCGCCAAGTCCGGCAAGAACTTCGTGACCTTGAAGCAGCTGCTGGTCCATCGTGGCGGCAAGAAGGTGCTCGACGGCCTGAACCTCGAGCTCACGGTCGGGGACAAGCTGGGCATCTTCGGGCCGAATGGCTCCGGGAAGACGACGCTCCTGAAGGCGCTGATCGGGGAGATACCCCACAAGGGCGAGTTCTGGGTGGCGCCTGGTGCGAAGATCGGGTACTTCGCTCAGGGGCATGACAATCTGGATGAGAAGCTGACGCCCGAAGAGCAAATGCTGGTCGCGCTGGGCGAGGAGGAGAAGGGAAAGGCCCGGAGCCTCCTGTCAAGGTTCCAGCTGTGCGCCGAGCACGTCATCACCCCGATAGGAAAATTGTCTGGGGGCGAACGGGCCAGGGTCTCTTTGGCGCTCCTCATCAGCGAGAACAGGAACCTCCTCCTGCTCGATGAGCCGACGAATTACCTGGACATATTATCAAGGGAGGCGGTAGAGGAGGCGCTTCGCGAATACAAGGGCGCGATGATCCTAGTCACCCACGACCGATATCTATTGGACGCGGTCTGCAACAAGGTGGGTGAGCTGAGGGAAGGAAAGCTCAGCGTCTTCAATGGCACCTACTCCCAATTGAAAGGCCAGATCGCCCACGCCACCACCTTCTCGGACGCGAACGTCTACCGGGTGGTCTCGGGCTTCACCGAATGGACCACGAGGAAGAAGTACAGGGAAGGCGACCGAGTGACGATCGCGCCATCGGAGATCGAGATCTACAGATGGGCTATGGACAACGGGAAGCTAAAGCGTATCCCCGGAAGAGAGGTCAAACGAGTGCAGCGATTGCCCGATGACCAATAAGCCTTCGAGACGGCTCGATTGAAACGAGGCACCAATCACCGCTTCGCCTGAGGGTTGAGACGGCCGGAGAAAAGGATAAGACATGGCATCCCCTGTTCGGCACCATGGGCCGTCTGACTCCGATTTACAGCGTGCTTTTCAAGCGCACCTTCGGCAAGCGGTTCCAAATGGCCAAGATGACACGGCTCCCTCTGCTCGGTCGGGCCATGGAGTACGCGTTCTTCGAGGACGACGACATCATCATCCTACCGAAGGACGAGGTCGCCAAAGCCTCGCTGGAGAAGAAGCGCACGATAATGATTGGGAAGGAGGTCGAGCCGAGCAACATCATGCTGCCATCGCAGGTGATCGAGCACTTCATCGCGATCTCCCGCTACGTCTTCTTGATGGATCGTTGCATGTGCCGCAACGCAAGCGGTTGCAAGGACTATCCACCCGACCTGGGATGCATCTTCTTGGGGAGGGGCACACTGAGGATACCTGGGAGCATGGGCCGAATGGTCTCGAAGGAAGAGGCGCTCGCTCACCTCCGGAAGTGCCGTGAGGCCGGCCTGGTGCACCTTATCGGAAGGGACAAGATCGACAGCGTTTGGCTTGGGACCGGGGGAAAGGAGAACCTGCTGTCGATATGCAGCTGCTGCCCCTGCTGCTGCCTCTGGAAGATGCTCCCGAACCTCTCGCCCTCGATTAGCGCCACGGTGACCAGGATGCCCGGGGTCAGCGTCGCGGTCGATGCGGACCAGTGCAATGGCTGCGGAGCTTGCGTCAAGAAAGGCATCTGCTACCTCGACGCCATCGAGGTGAAGGATGAGAAGGCCAGCATAGGCGAGGTGTGCAGGGGCTGCGGCAGGTGCGTTGAGTTCTGTCCTCGGCATGCGATCCATCTGCATATCGAGGATAGTGATTTCCTGAGCGGCGCCATCAGGCGCATTGAACCGCTGGTGGATGTGGTGTCCGAATGAGCGTGCGCCAATGAGGTGCCGGCAATGCTGCAAGTGTTGCGAGGGGACGCTCATGGAACTCTCCTCGAGGGACTTGCAGCGGCTTGAGAAGGCCGGCCATCGCACTGAGGATATCGCCCAAAAAGGTCAGGATGGAATCTGGAGGGTGCGGAATGTCGAAGGGCATTGTGTCCTGCTGGAGCCAAAGGCCAGGAAATGTTCTGCATACCAATCAAGGCCATTAGGGTGCTACATCTATCCTGTGAACATTGGCCCAGAAGGCACTATCGTAGTGGACGCGATCTGCCCGGCAGGCGCTTCCTTGACCGCGGAAGAGATGAAGAAGAAGGGCGCGCTGCTTCGCCGTCACCTTCGGGAGATCGACGCGCAGGCCAAATCCAAGTAACCATCACCACTTGTTGTGATGCACCCTCTCATCCAGATAGCGGTCTTCGGGCTTTGCAGCCTTCGCAGGATGGCCGATGACCACCAGGCCAAGCGGGATGACGTTCTCCGGCAGCCCGAACAATTTCTTTAGTCCCGATACCCTGTCCTGCATCGGATGGGCTCCGGTCCAGACTGCGCCTAACCCTTGCTCATGAGCGGCAAGCAGCAGGCACATGATCGCCGCCGAGCAGTCCTGCACCCAGAACCCGGGGTACTTCTCTTTGGCGGTATCCCCGCAGACCAGTATCGCCAGTTTCGCTTGCTTGCACATCGAGGCATATGGGCTTACGCTGGGAATCTTGTCGAGCATGGCTCGATCATCGACAACGATGAACTGCCACGGTTGTTCATTTCC
>JACXTO010000030.1 GCA_016919565.1 Methanomassiliicoccaceae archaeon
CCGCTGGGAATGGGAAATCAAATCATAACCGTCTCATTTCGCAGGCTAGAGCAAAGTGCCGATGACGCGGCAAAAAAAACTTGCTAAAACGACGACCTTTCTCAAACGCCTCACAATGTCGGCTCAGCGCCTACGTCTTTCAGCGAGGTCCTTCCTCTGCAGCCGCGCCAGGACCGCCTCGCTCCTCAGCTCCCTCAATGCGTCCTTCGCTATCCAACGAGCAGTGCTCGATTCGGATTTATCGATGACCACCGCCGTTCTTATGGCGGCATCATGGAGACTCAGGTTCCGCTTGCCGATCTGCCGGAGCGCCCAATTCACAGATTTCTTCACGAAATTGCGGTCATCGGTGCTTCCTTCGCTGACCAGGTCCAGGAACTCGAGGAATGGAGCATCCTCGGCCTTTTTGTCATGTACCGCCAGCGCCGCCATGAGAACGAAGCCAGCCCGCCTGACGAACACCTCGTCCCTCGTCGCCCAAGCTCTTGCGGCCTTATAGGCATGAACGGTCTTGTCGAAGAGATTCGAGCACAATTGGTCGCACACGTCCCAGGAATCGACCTCAATTACCCAGGACTCCATTTGGGCCTTGGTAACCTTCGCCGGGTCATCGATGAGAGGGGCGAGGATCCTCGCCTCGTGGATTCCACTGTCCCAGATCGATTGGGCCAGTTCATGGTTTCTGCCAATCCTCTTGGCCATGCCTCGAATCACTGGCATCGGGACCCCCAACGCCTTGTCGACGCGGATGCCGTACCTCCCCATGCCTGCGAGGTTATGGGGATTGGCATGACCCTTCAGTTCCTCCAGCACGCCATTGACCCTTTCCATCTCCAACGACCGCTTCATTCCCGGGAGAATCGTCATCCTAATTCATTATGCCATTGGGAACGGTGATGTTGTCCAGGTCTGACCTGCTTCATCGTCGCGAATAAGGAACTGCGAACAATTGAAATAACAGTAGCTGAAGTTGATAATCGGTATCATTTGTACTAAGGTGAGAAGATGACGTGTGGCGAAATGCATGATAATGAATTCGGGATCCCATTGCTAGGCGACAAATTCCCGGAGATCGAGGTTCAAACGACCCAAGGCGTGTTAAAGTTGCCCGACGTGTTCAAGGGCAAATGGTTCGTCCTGTTCAGCCATCCAGCGGACTTCACTCCCGTTTGCACGACAGAGTTCGTCGCGTTTCAGAAGCGGGCGGAAAGATTCAGGAAGATGAACTGTGAGCTGATCGGCCTCTCGGTCGACCAGGTGTTCTCGCATATCAAATGGATCGAGTGGATAAAGGACAATCTGGATATCGAGATCAGCTTCCCCGTCATCGCGGACCAGGGCAACTTGGCGCGGAGGATGGGCATGATCCATCCGGGCAAGGGGTCCAACACGGTCAGAGCGGTTTTCATCGTGGACCCATCGAGCGTGCTTAGGGCCATGATCTATTACCCGCAGGAAGTCGGAAGGAGCATAGATGAGGTCCTGAGGGCGGTCGAGGCACTCCAGATCTCAGATGAGAGG
The DNA here is from genome assembly GCA_016919565.1 of Methanomassiliicoccaceae archaeon. Classification (GTDB taxonomy): domain Archaea; phylum Thermoplasmatota; class Thermoplasmata; order Methanomassiliicoccales; family UBA472; genus FEN-33. Next base: position 1,522 of record JACXTO010000030.1, read on the forward strand.
AAGGTATCGATGCCCGAGGGATGGCCGAGGAACGAACTGATCGGCGATGAGGTCATCATCCCTACCCCGAAAGACGCCAAGACGGCGATGGCCCGGAAGAAGGGGGCTGGCTGCTACGATTGGTGGTTCTGCCACAAGAAACTGGGTGGAAAGGTCTAGCCTCGCCCGCACGATATCGCAGGCGCGCCAACGATCCTCGCCAATCGCCTATATTCCAAGGACCAGGCCTTGCGGCGAGGTCAGGAAGGGCAGGTAGACCGCTCGGGCGTCATTGACGTTCAGAGTGTAATCGAGGTCCTGCAAAGTCCCTGGCTTCTCCGCCTCCATGGTGATCACCACGAAGTGCGCCATCTGCGCCGCCTCCTCGCGGCTCATGGTCGTCGGCAGCCTGGGCACGTTGTTGAAGTCCGTCCTCGAATTGTACCGGGGCGGCAGGGTCGTGAGCATTATCGCCAGGCGCTTGAACGTCGCAGGATCGAAATCGGATGCGGGCACGAAGATGAAGATGTCCCCGCCGGTGCCAGCACCCCCCTTCACCCAGTTGGACAGCTTGAACAGTCCCCCACCCTCCACCTTCATGTTCTTTATGGTGAACGAGCAATAGAGGCGCCAGAACGGCACGTAGATCCGGTCGCCTTGCGGCGCGTTCCGTCCGAAGTCGCCGATCTCGTAATCGATGACGTTGATCCCGCCATCCCGGACATGAATGGTCTTGCAGCTGTCGCAGTAGAAGAGCAGGTCCTTCTGCTTCATCTTGATGGGGTTGTTGCAATGCGGACATTTGACCTGTATGACCTTCATGGATAGCGACCTCCGATCTGGCTCAGGGTCTGAGATATCTGCTTGATGTCCCCAAGGCCGGTCTTCGCGCTCCCCTCCTTGTCCGAGAACTCGCCCTCCACGATCTCAGAGCCTCGCCTGAAGAAGCGGTACGTGCCGAAGAGGAGGAGGCCTCCGATCACGAACCCTCCGACCGCGAAGTAAGCGCCATTCTGGTCTGCTTCCGAGAACGCCGCCAACAGCAGACCGGCCCCGCTCACTATACCGCCGGCGGCCGAACCGAAGGTTATCGCCAGGCTTTGGAAGAGCGGGTCGCCCGGCGCCCTGCCGGAAAGGACGGTGCCGGTGACGCCATCCACGGTGTTCATGTACATCCTCTCTCGGTAGGAATATCGGACCACCCAGATCGGATAGTAGATTATCGACATGTTGTGTGGAACGACGTACAAACGCTCAAAGGTGACGTGCGGGACATTGGCCTGCTCCCGCCCCCACTCCTCAGCCTTCGAGCGGGCGTCCTTCGCGGCAACGTCCTTGCTGGTCGTCGTCTCGAACGTTGGGATCATCTCGAAGTCGGCGAACGAGCGTTCACCGGAGAAGTTCCTCAATGTCCGAATCCCGAGGTCGCCTGGGTCGCAGGCGATCTCCGAATATCGATAGTCGCTCAGGACCATGACCTCTTTCGGTATCCTCTCGACACGGGTATTGCCCTTCGAATCGCTGTGGCGCCGTTCCTCGTAGCCGCAGACCCAGCCAGCCACCCGCGCCGTCGTCGACCAGAACGGGATGTAGATCGGATAGACCTCGATTATCTTGCCGGTGCGCTTCAGGTCCCTCGCCTTGAAGCCCTTCTTCCACCAGCCTTGCGCGGCGGCGATCGCGGACTCCTTGGTGACCTTCATCTTGAACGCGATGGTCTGCACGCCTTTGTCCCCTTCGATGAAAAGCGTGGAGTCGCAGTACTGGCAGTTCAGGACGCCCTCTCCTTCCTGAACGCTCACCGCACCGCCGCATGCAGGGCAGTTCAGGCCTATCGATAGGTCTGGCATATCACATCCTCCAGGCCACGAAAAGCGAGGCGCCGAATACCCCGGCCAGGGTTATGCCCATGAGGATTATCGCCAAGACCGGGTTGATGGCAGTCACCAGCGTCTCCGCCAAGAAGGCTACGTAGCCGACACCGGCGACCGCAACGTAGGCGGCCGACCCCCGACCGGGATAGGTGCCGGCGAAGACCTCTCCTGACGAGGCATCAACGACGACCTCATAACGCTTCTGGTCGAGGATGTAGTCCACCTTCCATATCGGGAAGTACACCAGCGCCTGCTCCTTCGGTCTGCCAGGCATCTCGTTCAGGTAAGAGGACATCTCGATGTCGGGCTTGACCAGCTCCACTCCCTCAGTGCCGTAGCCGCTCTCGAATATCTTCAGGTCCCCGGCCGGTACCTTGAGGCTGTGCAGCCCAGGAAGGGTCGTTGAACCCGCCGGCTCGATCCTGATCTCCTCCTTACCATCCACGTCCCGCTTGAACTGGTAGACCGGAAAGTACTGGCGCTTTATTCCAGACAACTGCGCCCTCTTGTCCAGGTCCTTCGCCTTCGTCGGACCGGCGGCCCAGCGCCTGAACAGCCCGACCGCGTCCTTCTCCTGGACGGAGAAAGGGATGATATAGAAGAATCCCGCGCCAGATCGATCGATGAATATCTGGGATGAGCAATAGCTGCATTTGGTGAACTTGGTGCCCACCTCGAACTCGACCCTGGCATTGCATTTCGGGCAGCTGGTAGAAGCCATTCCCATCCCTCTCTATCCGCTTCAGGTCGGCTTCCCGCACTCCAGGCAGAACTTCGAGCTGACCGGCACCGTGGCACCGCAATTGGCGCACTTCTTGGTGTTCGCCGTGGAGGAGCCGCAATTGGGGCAGAACTTCGTTCCCTCCGCGACCTTCTCACCGCATTTCGGGCACGGCACCATGTTCATCATCAACTTCGACCCGCACTCGGCGCAATGCTTGTTGGCGGTCGAGTTCTGGGCGCCGCACTTGGGACATAGTATCATCGGCTGCGTCGGCGGCTGACCAGCGCCAGGCGTCTGGCTGGGCTGCTGCATAGACCCAAGCATTTGGTAGCCCATGCCGATCCCTGCGCCCACCCCCACTCCGACACCGGCGGCCCCGCCGGAGGGATTGGTGGCTGCCTCGCGCATCGCTTGCCCGGTCTGGTACTGCATGTAGTTCGCCCCGAGGACCTGCATGGAAGCGCGGGTATCGACCGCCTTCTGCACCTCTTCGGGGAGCGAGATGTACAGGCCCGAGAGCTTGTCGATGCTCAGTCCGTAGAGGGCGAAGTGGTCCTTGGATCGGGAAAGGACGACCTGTTCGATATTGGTCAGGCTGCTGGCCATGTCAGCGACCCCCATCCCCTGGTTCTTCATGTCGCCGATGGAGTCGTAGATGATGATGACCATCTGCTCCTTGATCCGCTCTTCCACTTCCGTCGAGGATGCAAAGTTGAACGTCCCGACGAACTGGTTCACGAAGTTCTCCGGGGACGAGATCTTGTACCTGAACTCGCCGAAGACCCGCAGGTTGACCATCCCGAACTCCTTGTCCCGGAACTGGTAGGGCTGCTTGGAACCGAACTTGCCGTCTATCGCCCTCTTCTGGAGGTAGATGACCTCCGCCTGCTGTTGGGCGCCAGAAAGGAACTTGACGATCTTTCCAACGATCGGCGCATTGAGCGATGTGAGCGCGTACCTGTCCGGCCGGTCGATATAATCCAGGACCTTGCCATCACGGTAGAAGACCGCG
>JACXTO010000202.1 GCA_016919565.1 Methanomassiliicoccaceae archaeon
CTTCATGTCATTCGACCTGCAGCGCCTGTCAGAATTATTGCGGATCGGTTTCGAAATGCTCGTTTCTCCAACGTACTATTCTGGCCATCGTGCAAAAGACTGAAATACGCCCAAAGGGATTTGGCAATCCCGTGGAAACGATGAAATATATTTTTGTCACGGGCGGCGTAATATCTGGCTTAGGAAAAGGAATAACCTCCTCCTCGATCGGGCGGCTTCTGATATCCCGTGGCTTGAAAGTCACGGCGATCAAGGTGGACCCGTACCTCAACATCGACGCGGGCACAATGAACCCGTTCGAGCACGGCGAAGTGTTCGTGCTGGACGACGGAGGGGAGGTCGACCTGGACCTGGGCAATTACGAACGGTTCCTTGATATAAACCTGACAAGCGATCACAATCTTACCACCGGCAAGATCTACCGGTCGGTCATCGAGAAGGAGAGGATGGGCGAGTACCTCGGCAAGACTGTGCAGATCATCCCCCACATCACCAACGAGATAAAGTGCCAGATACGCACGGTGGCCGAGGCGACCGGGGCGGACGTCTGCATCGTTGAGCTCGGTGGAACGGTCGGTGACATCGAATCCATGCCGTTCCTGGAGGCGGTGAGGCAGATGAACACCGAGCTGGGGAAGGGCGAGAACTGCATGTTCATCCATACCACCCTGGTGCCGATCCTGGGGACGGTGGGAGAGCAGAAGACCAAGCCGACGCAGCACTCGGTGAAGGAGCTCCGCTCGCTCGGTATCCAGCCGGATGCGATCGTCGCCAGAGCCATCGAGCCGCTCGAGTACAGCATCAAGCGCAAGATATCATTGTTCTGCGACGTGCCGCTGGAGGCGGTCGTCTCGGCGCCGGACGCCCGGTCGATCTACGAGGTGCCGATCATCCTGGAGGAGCAAGGCCTGACCGACTACATCCTGAAGCGCTTCGGGCTGCAGTCAGCGGGGCAGGACCTGAAGGAATGGAAGAGCTTCCTCGACCGGATCTCCAACCCCACCCGGACGGTCCGCATCGCCTGCGTGGGGAAGTACACCCACCTGGCCGACGCATACATCAGCCACTTGGAGGCCTTCCATCACGCAGGAGCGGAGCTTGACACCAAGGTGGAGATGGTGTTCGTGGACAGCGAGGTGGTGCAGGAGAAGGGCATCACCCCGGACCTGGCCAAGATAGACGGCATCCTCATACCGGGAGGGTTCGGCTCCAGGGGCATAGAGGGCAAGATCATGACATCGCGCTTCGCCCGGGAGAACCGCGTACCGTACCTGGGCTGCTGCCTGGGCTTCCAGATCGCCACCATCGACATTGCCAGAGCTTTGCTAGGGATGGAAGGTGCCAACAGCACGGAGATCGACCCTGAGACCCAATACCCAGTGATCGACATCCTGCCGGAGCAGCGCGACGTGAAGCGGAAGGGCGCGACCATGCGCCTCGGCGTTCAGCCAGCGATCGTGACCGAGGGGTCGATGGCGCAGGAGCTGTACGGCGGGAAGACGCTGATCATGGAACGCCATCGGCACCGCTACGAGGTGAACCCGAAGTTCATCGAGAGGCTGGAATCGGTCGGCTGGAAGTTCTCTGCTCGTTCGCCGGACGGCATCAAGATGGAGATCGGGGAACTGGAGGGGCATCCCTACTTCATGGCCGCGCAGTTCCATCCGGAGTTCAAATCCCGGCCGCAGAAGCCGAGCCCGCTGCACTACGGACTGGTCAGGGCGGCCATCCGGCGCAAGTACCAGACCTAGCCTGGCTTGCGCCTCCCGTCCTAAACATTTATAAGCAGGTTTCAGCTTGGAGATTGGATAACCATGCCTGATGAGGATTACCTTTCACTACTTGACAGGGCCAAGACCCAACTTCCCGAGACGATAGAGAAGCACGAGCGCTTCACCGTGCCGGAACCGGACGTCTTCCAGGAGGGCAAGACGACTGTGATTCGCAACTTCGGGGATATCATCGACGCCCTGAGGCGGGAGCCGGAGCACCTGGTGCAGTACCTGCTACGTGAGCTGGGGACGCCCGGGCACGTCGAGGGCCGAAGGCTCATCCTCAAAGCGAAGCTGGCGCCGACCCAGATCACCGACCGCATCATGTCTTACACTGAGACGTTCGTCCTCTGCTCGGAGTGCGGACGACCGGACACGCGCATAAACAAGGAAGGGAGGGTGCTCATCCTCGAGTGCGAGGCCTGCGGTGCCCATCGGCCGGTCAACGTGCGCAAGCAGCCGAAAGCGCCTGAGGAGGACCCCATCATGGAAGGCTACGTCTACGACCTGATGATCGAGGACGTCGGCAAGAAGGGCGACGGTGTGGCGAGGAAGGAGAACTACATCATCTACGTGCCCGGAACGGTGAAGGGCGCCAAGGTGCGCGTGAAGATCGCCAAGCGGTCTGGGAACGTGGCATTCGGGCAGCTGACCACCGAGCCGGCGACGCGCTGAATTTAAGGACGGGAGAGGGCATCTCGCCGCAGCCGTAACAACTGAAAGCCTTCGTGGAAGTGGAGAATGCCCCTTTCGAGGACATCAAAGGAATACATCGCCTACATGGCGATACTCAACTCCGGGTTCTATGTCTTCCAGAGCTACTACATCATCTTCCTTACTGTCAATGGTCTTAACTACACCGACATCAGCCTGATCTTCGTCGGCAACTTCCTGGCGCTGGCCATCCTCAACCTCTTCGCCGGCGATTTCGCTGACCGGCATGGACGGAAGAGGGCGCTGCTCATCGGCGGCGCCATCAACGTCTTCGGCTTCGTGGTGTACGGGCTGTCATCGTCCATACTGCTCTTCCTCCTCGCCGAGATAATCCTGGCCGGGTCGTCGGCCTTGATGAGCGGTTCGGTGGAGGCCTGGTTCGTCGACTCGCTCCGAAAGGAGGAGAAGCTGAGCGAGGCGAAGCGCGCCTTCCCCCTGAACAGCGGCGTCAGCAACCTCCTCGGTATTGTAGGAGGCGTGGTCGGTTCGGTCCTGGCGGCCTACGCCTTGAACCTGCCCATGCTGGTCGGGGCTGGACTTGTGGCCGTGGCGACGATGTTCGCGCTCTTCCTGTTCAAGGAGAACTTCGGCGAGAGGAGCTCCCGCTTCGCCGGGCTGCTGAAGGAGAGCTGGTCGCACTTCCGCCGCAGCGCTGCCCTGAGGGACCTCACCTACGCGGAGATGTTCCGCACCAGCGCGGTCATCGTCTACTTCATCATCTACCAGCCGTACCTGGTGCTGACGGGAATGGGCAAGGAGTCCCTGGGCATCTACTTCTCCGTCCTCATGGTATCCATGGTGGCGGGGAACATGCTCTCGACTAGACTGGCCGACAGGCTGGGAAGGCATAGGCTGCTGGCATTGGCGGGCATGATCCTCTTCGCCTCGTACATCCTCCAGCCGCTGGTCCACGACTTCGTGCTGGCCGGCGCGTTGTTCGCCGTCAGCGGGTTCACCAGTGGCCTCTCCATGCCGACGGTGATGATCTGGAGGAATTCCCTGATACCTTCAAGGATCAGGGCGTCCACGTTGGCGCTGCTGAGCTCGCTGTTGAACCTCGCCGCTGGCGCGATGACGTTGGCCTTGGGGCCGGTGATCGACAATGCCTCCCTGGAAGCGGCGATGTACATCGGGGCGGTC
>JACXTO010000031.1 GCA_016919565.1 Methanomassiliicoccaceae archaeon
CAGTCGGCGAATGAGCTCCTTCGCGCCCTTTCCCCGGAATATCAGGTCGCCCATGTGCGAGACGTCGAAAATGCCCGCCGCCCTGCGGACCGCCTCGTGCTCCTCGATTATCGAGGTGTAGAATATCGGCATCTCCCATCCGGCGAAGGAGATGAGCTTCGCTCCGAGCTCGACATGTTCCTGATAGAGGGGCGTCCGCTTCAGATTCCCATCCTCCGGCTTGATAATCGAGCGCAAACTAAACTACTTTTCTGATGGCGCGCTTGGCGCGAGCGGCTCAATGTATCGAGCTCTCCAATCGTTCCCTCAGGACCTTGGCCGGGATATCGGGCAGCGAGATGTACGTCGTCCTTCCTCCTCCTTGGGAGTCGCCCACCACCTTGGTCTCGACCAGCCCCTCGTTGGCGATGTCCTGGATATAGGCCCAGAACTGGGTGTGCGCCCTCGGCCGCTCCCCGAACTCCTCCGCCACGACCTTGTAGGTCTTCTCCACCTCCCCGGTGGTGACGTACGCTTGGTCCCTGATCACCCTGGCGATGGAGAGCAGCACGAGCTTCCTCTGCTTGTCCAGCTCATCGATCTTCGACTCGGTGACGACCGAATACGTCAGCGCCTTGGCGGCCCGGACGTGCTCGGCGCTGATCGAGGTCTGCCCCTCCTCCTCCGCCAGCATTCCCGCCTTGTCCAGCAGCTCGATGGCGAAGCGCGCGTCCCCGAACTCGGAGGCGATGTCCCCGATCAGGCTGACGCTCTCCTTGCCGATGGCATTCGGGAAGAGGGCCAGTGCGGCGCGCTCGGCCACTATGTCGGCCAGTTCCTCGGCGCTGTACTTGTCGAACATGATGGCGTTGGCGCGCTTGAAGGTCGAGGACGAGGCTGGGTCCAGCATGTCCAGTACGTACTTCTGCGAGATCAGTATGAGTGAGAGCGACGCCCTGCCGCCCACCTTCTCCTCGTCGAAGCGGGAGAGGTGGTAGATGAGGTCGCCCGCGCCCTTGCGCAGCAGCACGTCCGCCTCGTCGAGGACGACAACCAAATGGACCTTGCGCTTCTCGATGTGCTTGCGCAGCGAGCGGAGCATCTCCGCCGACGAGAAGCCGCGGTCCGGGAAATGCTCGTCGAAGTGGGTGACCAGGCGGAGAAGGACGCTGCTCTCCGAATTGCGCTGGCGGCAGTTGACGATGACGAAGTCCATCGCCTTCTCTTTGGACTGCGCCTCCTGGACCAGGTCAAGGCAGAAGCGCTTGGAGGTGGCGGTCTTGCCGGTACCTACCGCCCCGATGAGGAAGGCCGATTGAGAGATGCCCTGCTCCAGAACCGGACGGAAAAGCATCCATAGCTTGGAGAACTGCGCCTCCCTGTGCACCAGCCTCTCCGGCACGTAATCGAATGAGAGCTTGGACTGGTCCTTGAAGATCTTCAACGGCCTTTCCTGGTACTTTCCCCTGCTCACTTCCCGTCCACCTTCATTTCCTCTTCACCCGGATGAAACCGGAGAAGGGATGCACCACGATCCCCTTCTTCTCCAGCCGGTCCATCATAAGATTCAGTCCGAGAGAGTCCGAGGCTACGTGTCCCGAGACCACTATGTTGATGTGCGCCTTTCTAGCTTCCTCAATGTGGCTCTCGGGCAGATGCATGCAGACCACCGTTCCGACGCCTGCCTTTGAGAGCCCATCGTAGGCTTCCTTGGGCAAAGCCACCCCGCCCGCCATCTTGACCATGATCTTCCCCGCCCGCCGGCCTCTCTCCCCTACGTACACCTCGGGGTTGCTGTTGTCCCGCATGGCCATGTCGAACTCTGGTATCTCTGATAAAAGGGTTAGGACGTCCGATATGCGTTCCGGCCCCTTCTTGTCGATCCGGCCCTGAACGAATCGCTGGGCGAGATTGTCGCAGGGGCAATGGAGGCACATCAAGGGGATGTCCAGCAGCCGGGCAGCGTCCACTGCCTGATTGAAGTTCACTGCGTGGAAGCTCCGGAAGACCTCCCTGACCCTCGGCGCCAGTATGTCCTCGGCCACGTTGATCGGCACCCCGAATTCCTCCAAGAGGCCTTCCTGCACATGCACGACCTCGGAGAACATCGCCCTCGCCTTGCCGAGGGGGTGATGGCCTATGACCGCATCGACCGGCTGCCCTCTCTCCCTCAAGCGGTCGACAAGCAACAGCTCGGCCGATGACACATCGATGCCGCAGAAGAGCTCCTTCACCTCTCTTTCCGGTTCTCCATAGAGCAACCTGGAGTCGGAATAAGGGTTCCAGAGGAGATCGGGATCGAAGCGCTCTCTCTCCTTCTGGCCAAGCTCTTCGTAACGAGCGCGATGGCGTCTCAGTTCCGCCTCTATCCTCTCTGCCTTCCTTGGATCGGCCTTGCGCCCTTGCTCGATGGCGAACCTGAAGACGTCGATGAGCCTCATCATTTCCTCGCAAAGAGCGAGATGGGATTATTTAGTGCTTGCCTTCGCTCTCTGTGCCAGCATTTGTCCGGGGATCGTGGAATGGTCATTGGTCACGCTCCCCAGTCCGGTGCGCAAGAGATTGCACCATGCCGGACGTGAAGTTGTTATATCGGCGGGTGCATCCTTGTCAGGGGAGTGCGAGCAAATGGTAATGGACCAGATGTTGAAGAGCACCATCGGGGTTACGAACACCGAGGACCTCATCATCGAGGCCTTGAAGGATTTGGTCAAGGACGAGATCAAGAACTACGTACGCCAGAAGATCAACGAGAGTCCTGAGATCAAGAAGGAATTGAAGGAAGCGGTCGCTGAGTTCGTCGATGCCAAGATGAGGGAGACCTACGCGGTGATAAAGATGGGCAAGTGCGTGGCCGAATTAGGGATCCAGATCGTCCCGGCCGATATGAAGGAGAAGCTGGGGAAGGACGTGGCCTCGCTCATTGAAAAGGAGATGTCTGGCGTTCTCGATAAGATCTGAGTGATGATATTACAATTCAAACGGCTCGAGAAAAGTTGATGCTCGGGGCGAGGCCCCAAAGGGTTTGGGACGGTCCGCATCCTCGGTCGATCGAACTCCGACCGAGCTGGTGGACCAGGCTTCGGAAAGGGCGAGATGCCTAATTCGGTTACCCGAACAGAGCACCAAGGCCAGCAGCGGCGTCTTCCTCGCTGACCTTCTCCTCTTTCTTTTCCTCTTCCTTCTTCGCTTCCTTCTTCTCGGCGGCTGGGGCAGCGGCGGCAGCAGGAGCGGCGGCTACGACCGCGCTCTTGATGGCCTCGTCGATGTTGACGCCCTCGAGGGAAGCGGTCAAGGCCTTTATCCTGGCTGCATCGGGCGAGATGCCCGCGCTCTGCAGGACGGCGGCGACCGAGTCCTCGTTGATCTGCTTGCCAGCGGCGTGAAGAACCAAGGCGCTGTATACGTATTCCATTTCTTTTACCTCCTTTTTTTCCAGATTATCCGAACAGTGCACCAAGGCCAGCAGCGGCATCCTCCTCGCTGACCTTCTCCTCTTTCTTTTCCTCTTTGACCTCTGTGGGCTTCGACGCCTCAGCAGGCTTGGAAGGGGCAGGCGTCGATAACATTCTCTGCTTCACGCGCTCGTCGTCCTTCTCTGACGAACGATTCGCGATGGCGAGCATGTTCGCCTCCGCCTTAGCCAAGAGGATATTGATGTTGCCTTTCGTCGGGAAGGCCGCTGTCACGCTCAACCCTAGGGCCTCGCGCTGCGCCTTCGCGAACAACGGACCGATGGTCTCCGGCGTCGGGTACGCGGTCGTGACCGCCAGTGCCATGGCCTGGTTCGACGCCAGGGCCATCATGCCCGTGTAGTAGTCCGCCGGGATGTCCAGGACCTCTTTCTTGTAGATGAGGCCTTCCTCGAACACCGCCCGCAGGTCCATTCCCACGGTCATGGGCAGGATCTCCAGCTTCGGCAGCACTGCCGCCAGCTCCGCGGAGATGACCTCCCCCTTCTTCACCAGGACCTTGTCCTTCTTGATGACTATCTTGCCGCCCTCGATACCGGCGGGGATGCCGACCTTCTGAAGCTCGCCCACGATCGGACCGGGCTTGAACGGGGTGTCCCCCGCCTTCACCTCGATGTCCTCGGGTGCGATGTCCCCGGCCCTTGCCGGGGCCTTGCCCTTGGTGGCCTCCATCTCTCTGAACAATTTGAACGGGTTGGCGTCCGTGGCCACGATGGCGCACTGACCGCCCATGAACTCCTTTATCTTGTCGAGCCCCGGCCTATCCTTGGCCGCGTCGTCGATCGCCAGGTCCATGAGCGTATTGCGAGACATGATGATCTTGGCCTTGGGGCGCATGCCCTGGCGCATCATCTGGAGCTGTGCCGACGGAATGCCGTGCAGGTCCACCACGGCGATGGCCGCGTGGTCCTTCATGGCGCTCGATAGCTCGCTCACCACTTGTTTCTTCCAAGCTGCGACATGTGCCATTTCTGCCACCTCACATTATCCTCTCAGCTGGGCCCATGGTGGTCTTCACGAACACCGATCCGATGTTCATGGTGCCCCTTTCCAGCTTGGTCGTGAGCCGCTTAATAATCATATCGATGTTCTCCGCGATCTGCTCCGGGGTCATGGCGGCCGTGCCAACGGGCGCATGGAATGTCTTGTGGTCCTTGGAGCGGACCGTGACGGTCTTGCGAAGGTTCTCGATGACCGGCCTCGGGTCTGCGCCTGGCTGGATGGGCCTCGGCATCTTGCCGCGAGGCGCTAGGACGATACCCAAGCGCTTACCGACCACGGGCATCAAGGAAGCTTCGGCGATGAAGAAGTCGAACTCCGCCGCCATCTTCTTCGCTACCTTCTTGTCGTCCGCGATCTTGCCAAGCTCATCAGCGGTCAGGACCCGATCGGCAGTGGCCTTGGCCTTCTGGACAAGTTCGCTGCCACCGATGACGCAGACCTTGATCGCTCTGCCCCTTCCGTTAGGCAGGATGACGTCATCCACTATCCTGTTCTTTGGTATGGAAAGGTCGATGTCCTTCAAGTTGATAGAAATGTCAACCGCCTCAACGAAATTGCGCTTCTTAGATTTCTCTAGCGCTTTCTTGACGGCTTGTAGTGTTGCTTTGTCTGCCAATTGCAATCCCTCCTGTAGTGCCAGCGAGATGTTCTCTCCTACAGTGGTGGAATCCCTCTATGCACATGTTGTTATTAAGGTTTACTGCGGGGAAGGGGTTTTAGGAAGCGAACTTCGCGTCCCATTTGCCTTCCTTTATCTCCTTCTGGATGGCCTTGGGCTCCTTGCCTTCGACCGTAATCCCGGAGGAGACGCAAACGCCGATGACCTCGAGCACTCGCATCTTCAGGTCCTTTCCCATTAGCGAGTCCTGCTTCATGTTGGCGACCTTGATCGCCTGCTCGATGGTGATGTTGCCGACCTTCTGCGTGTTCGGCGCGCCAGATCCCTTCTCCGCCTTGATCTCCTTGACCAGTAGCGCTGACGTCGGGGGCGTGCCTACCTTGATCTCGAAGGTCTTGGTCTTTGGATCGATTAGCACCTTGACCGGGACCTTCATGCCCTCGTAGGCCTTGGTCTTCTCGTTGATCTTGGCCACTACCTGGACCACGTTCACGCCCATCGGGCCGAGCGCGGGACCAAGGGGTGGGCCGGGCGAGGCTCGCCCTCCTTCAACCAATACTTCAATCGTATCTACCATAGTATCACTTCTCCTTCTCTAGAACTCTGACGTGATCTCCTCTCACTGTCACAGGGATCGGGACCATCGCTTCGAACAGCTCCACGGTGATCTCCTCCTTCGCCTCGTCGATATTCTTGACGCGGGCCTTCTCGCCCTTGAACGGACCGGCGATGAGCTCCACCACGTCGCCCTCGCTGATCCCCGATACCAATGGCTTCGGGGTGAGGAAGTGGTCTATCTCGGCGAAGGTGGTCTCGCCCTCGACCAGGCCGCGGCCGCGGCGGATGCCCCGGACCGATTCGCGCATCTGGTCGGTGTTCATCCCTTCGATCAGTATGTAACCGTGAAGGTTGGTCGGCGCCAGGATGGCATAGATGCCGGTCTTGCCGGTCTTTGCCCTGGACGCGACATCGTCGGCCACGTTCTTCTCGTGCCCGATGCTCGCCTTCAGGATCATCATGGATTGCCTGGCGACGGCCTTGAACTCCATCCGGTCGCAGACCGTGGTGGTCCCGTCGAAGCACGCCTCCAAGGTGGCGGCACAGGCCTCGGCGAACCGGACGCCCTTGGGCGCCATCAGCTCGAACTTGAGCTCCTTCGGCTTGCTCGCGTCCAGATTGAACGCGACGTCGGGGGTCGATGCGGAATTGCTGTCCCATATGACCCCGGTAGAATCGTAAATGCGGCATTCCCAGTCGGCCGCGCCCTCCTCGACGGAGATCACCTTCATGATGGCGCGCAGTCTGACCTTCTTCTTGCCGCCCTCGCCGCTCTTCAGCGTCAGCTTCCAAAGCGTGTTTCCTCCGGCCGGCACGAGGCGCTCGTCCTTCTCTCCGCTGAGAGATAGGCCGCCCACGGGAGTGGGCTCCACTGCTGCCGGAATGACGGGTTGCTGCTCTTCTTCGTTCATGTCAGGCTACCCCAGAGTGTTCGAGATTCAGCGCCTTACGCGGTGAAGATGCTGCTCCAGATCAGGTAGATGAGGAACCCGAGACCGCCGATGAGCAGGAGGCCGATCCCAGTGATGGTCACGGTCTTGATGTACTCGTCGTTGGTGGGCTTGCGCGCCATCTTGATGACCCGGCCGTACTTGCCCTTGCCGATCTTGCCGACGCACTCCTCGATGTCCTTTTGGACTTCCCAGGACTTGTCTACGATGTCCATTTCGAAACACTCTTCTAAGGCTTCCCGATTCTCTTCAATGTTAAATGCCTTTTGGTCCTAACGGATGAAATCGACTCCCATGCTCTTGTTCATGGCGGTCTCCTTCGGCCCGAGGATATGCTTCGACTTCACGCCAGTGATCACGACCATCACCCTGACCTTGTCGCGCAGCGTCGGGTCGACGGCGGCACCCCAGATGATCCGCGCATTGGGGCTCACCTTGGACTGGATGATCTCCGCCACCCTCTCCGCTTCGCTGACCGTCATGTTCTCGCCGCCGGTCACGTTGATCAATGCTCCGCTCGCCCCGGTGATGTCGACGTCGATGAGCGGGGAGTTGATCGCCTCGTCCACGGCGTGATCGATGCGGTCGTCCTCGTCGCCCTCTCCCAGGCCGATCATGGCAACCCCGCCGCCCTTCATGATGGTGCGTAGGTCGTTGAAGTCCAGGTTGACCAACCCAGGCTTGGTGATCAGTTCGGTGATGCCCTTTATCGCTCGGACCAGGACCTCATCGGCCACCTTGAAGGCGGCGTTCAGCGGCAGCCTGGGCACGAGCTCGAGCAGCTTGTCGTTAGGTATTACTATGACAGTGTCCGCGATATTGCGCAGCCGCTCCAGTCCCCATTCGGCGTTCTCGGCGCGGATCGCGCCCTCGGCCTTGAACGGCGAGGTGCAGACGCAAATCGTCAAGGCGCCGAGGTCTTTTGCGACCTGCGCCACGAACGGCGCCGATCCGGTTCCAGTGCCGCCGCCAAGGCCAGCCGTTATGAATACGATATCCGCTCCATGGAGGGCCTTCTTGAGCTCCTCCTCCGCCTCGCGGGCGGCCTCTTCGCCCACCTGGGGAAGCGCTCCCGCCCCCAAACCCCTGGTGCTTCTCCGGCCCAGCAGTATCTTGTGAGGCGCCCTGATGGCCAGCAGATGCTGCGCATCAGTGTTCGCCGCGTACAGCTCCGCACCGGCAATGCCGACCTCGGTCATGCGGTCGATGGTGTTCGAGCCGCCGCCGCCGCAGCCCACGATCTTGATGTTGGTCTTCAAGCTGGCCAAAATGCGCTCCAGCTCCTCGTCCTCTTGAGCGTATTCTGAGAACGAGGTTGCCATCTCTGGCGCGGCTGCCGGACCTGCACGGGTAAGTGCGTCGCTGATGAACGATTTCATGACAATTCTCCTGGAGCGATATTGAGGGAGGCCGCGCTTATAAGCACGGCTCTCCAACTGCCTTATACTCTATTTCGATTTAAAAGATTTCGATGCTCAGGCAATCCCCAGAAGTCCGGTGTCACCTTTGTCCGATGCAATAGAAGAGGGAAGGTAGGCCGACCGCGGATGCGCGCGGTCGGTCGTTAGTCTTAGGTTCACTTGATGAAGTCTAGGTCTGCTCCCTTGAGCCTCGTGAACTCGGTCGTCCGTCCGATGATCTGCTTGGACTGCACGCCCGCCACGATCACCATGACCCGGATCTTGTGCTCCAGGGTCGGGTCGATCGCCGCTCCC
>JACXTO010000203.1 GCA_016919565.1 Methanomassiliicoccaceae archaeon
CTTCAAGCATGATTCGAAGGATAATCATGGATTTGGTCTCTTCCTTTCCCGCGAAATACTTGAAATCACTGGCATTACCATCCAAGAGAATGGGGAGCCAGGGGAAGGAGCGCAGTTCGAGATAACTCTACCAGCAGAAGCATGGCGCTCTAGATGAACGAATGGTGAGTGTGGTAAGGATGATGGAAAGGGGGTCAGGTTGGAAGGCCGCATCAGGGGCATCAGAACAATAACCGTGGATTATCTTGCTCAGAGGGACGGTCAAGAGTGATTATTCGTACAGCGTGAAAAGACGATCGTCCTCGCCCACGTCGAAGAGCCCGATACGCGCTCCCGCGTCGAGCCATCCATGCGCGTAATTGACGCAGGCGAATGCGTTCACGAAATCCCCCTTCTGCCTGAAGTGTTTCGCGTCTGAAAAGTAGGATTGGGCCATTTCTAGGAAGCTGTCTGCAAGCTTCCGGTTGAACGACCTTTGCGGCGCGGCGATCTTCAGCTTCTCCAGCGCCCGTTTCGTCGTATCAAGGTACTTGTCGATCTTCTCTTCCGCGATGCGGTCCTGCATCTCACACCCTCTTGGAGGGTATGATCTCCACGCTCTCCCCTCCATGGCGGCTCTCCCTCGGCCTCACTTCCACGAACAAAGGCATCTGGATGTTCCCGCCGATTATGAGCGCTACGCCGATCGGCAACCGCTGGATCTCATCCTCCATTCCGGCCGACAGCCCTTCTAACGAATTGGCGATGGCCTTGAGGTCATTGGGATTGGTCACCTTCAAGATCATCTGGGTGTTGCACTGTGACAGAACGTTCTTGTCGATCTTCGCCGCCCTCTGGCTGATGATGGTGAGCCCAAGTCCGAACTTACGCCCCTCGGAGGCGATGGTGCGGAATATCTTCGATGACGCTGCAAGCCCGATCTGCGGGCAGTAATTGTGCGCCTCCTCCACCACCATCATCATCGGCGGTACCTTGCCGACCTTCCGCAGCTCGAACAGCGCGGTGGCGATGCGATTCACAACCAGCTCCTGGATGTCCGGAGGCGTCCCCTTGAAGTTGATGATCGTCACTTTGCCCTTGACCACTAGGTCGTCTATCTTCGTCCCCTGGGACGCGAAGATGTTGGTCTCGTTCAGGTAATCTAGCTCGTTGATGAGAGCGGCATTCTGCCCGTCCTCCTCCGAGTCCAGGACGGCGATGATCTCCTTCAGCGAGTATTCCTTCTTGACCGACCGGATGGAATCGATCGCCTTCCGCAGCGAGGTGAGGAAGTTCTTGGCGCTCTTCAGGCTGGTCAGTTCGAGGATGTCCCTGGCCTCTAGGTTGCACAACGTGAACTTGAGCGGCTTCGCCTTGGGATTGATTACGGTGTCGGTCGCGAATTCGATGATATGGTCCGAATAACCGCGCGGCGAGATGTTGAAATTGCGGTGGCTCTTGGCCGAGGAGCCCTTATCGCGCATGGCGCCATATTCGCCGTGGGGGTCGAAGATCATCGTGGTCACGTCGTGCTTCATCAGCTCCTCGATCAGGTCGCCGCAGAGGAAGCTCTTCCCCCCGCCGGTCTTGGCGAGGATCGAGACGTGCTTCTGCACCATGGCATTGATGTCGACCTCCACACGGATGTCATGCCCGAACAGCAGGCCAAGGTACGCCCCTGTGTCCATGTTCTCCTTGAGCCCGATGACGTCCTTGATCAGTGTGCCGGTTGCTTTGTAGACGTTATCGCCCGCCCTGAATGGGGTTCGGGGGACCTGGAGCAGCCCTCGGTCGTCGCGGAAGCCGACCACGTCCACCTTTGCGATCACTTCCTCGTCGATGTCGACCTCCTGGCCTTCCTGGATGCGCTTCGCCTTCTCCAGCGACAGGTCGGTCTTGCGCTGCATGTCCGAGACCCGGCCCAGCACCCAGCCCTCGTGCTGATGCTCCACCTGGATGTACTCCATCGTCTCGATGTCGCCAAAGACTCGGAAGTGGAACTCATTGGTGCCGACATTTCCGTATATGATGCCGACCTGCTGCAGGCCGCCATGCTTTGGATGCTTCGTAGCCGCAGCTACTTCGACGTGTGATTTGGAGTCGTTGTGGGTCTCCGTGGCGATGCTGTCGTTCGCTGGAGCTTCCACTGTAGAATCGGTTTGCATATTCCCATCCCGGGCTGTGATATCGAAGGTACAGGATTAATATGTTTGCAGGTCTTTTTTCGAGACACGCCTCCGCCTGCTCCTGTTCTGCTCGCTTGAATCACCGATCAAACGTGCTTGGGAGAGTCGGGCTTGGGAATGAAGCAGGCAGTCTTCTTCTCCGTGACCGTTATGCCTGAGTTCGAAAAGACGGTTTCCATTATCCCCTCGATCGCAAGCTGCAATGGCTGAGGGGGCGAGCGCACCCTGGAGTTCAGGACGAAATCCCCCTCACCTTGGAAGTATCTCCCGCCTTTCAGATCGTCGATCTGAATGGAGCCTTCGACCAGACTGATCTTCGCCCCGGCCGCAGTGGAGCTGAAGAGCACCTTGACATGGGCCACGTCCTCCGTCTTGAAACGAGTCGATATCCCCTTCATGATGTTGGTCAGCATGGCGTAGACGTCCACCTTACCATCCCCGCTGGAGAGCTTGCAGCTAACGCTGTACCAGCCCATTGACGACTTCTCGGCACTGAAGATCCGCTGATCGACCTTCGGTGCCAGTTTGGCTGTCTCCTGGTCCGAATTGATGATGTTCAAAATGTCGGAGATGTTGCGCTGGTCAGTTGAAGAGAACTCGATGATCTTCACGTCCGTCAATTGCGCATTCAGTCGCTTGACTATGCTCCTTCTTTCATCATCGGACATCAGGTCGGTCTTGGAGACCACGATGACCTCCGCCTCGTTCATCTGATGTGCGGGTATCATCTTCCTTGTTGTGAATGCCAAGCCATCGCTCTGCTCCATTTCTATCAAGGCTTTTGGTCCATCGACGACAACGATCAGCGGGCATACGTGGAACTCGTTTCCATACAACGATTTCATCGGAACGATGACCGACGACATGAGGCTTGTCGAGGTGCCGATGGGCTCTGCGAGTATGACATCGGGTCTGCCCATGGCCACGAGGCTTCGGGCGTTCTTGACGAACTCATCGAACTTCGTGCAGAAACAGGCCCCGATCACCTCGCTCACGTCGACACCAGCGTTCTTCATGAACTGTGTATCCACCAGCACGTTTCCCTGATCGTTCAACACGACGGAAACCGATTTTCCTTGGTCGTGCAGTGCCCTTGCGACATGGAAAGCAAGTGTCGTCTTCCCTGCTCCGAGGTAGCCGCCAAGGAATACTATCTTTGTTTTCATGAGGACGTCATCTTCCAAACTGTGGAGATGGAACAGGACTTCTTAATGCTTTATCGAACTAATTCTGTTGGGATGCAGCACATCTGGCAAATTGTTAGCGGAAAATAATCAATTATTTGAGTTCATTATCAATTATTAATACTGCAAATCAACATGACACAAGACTCGCGAGGGCGAGATCCCGGGAGCATGGTCGCTTGCCAACATTGAGACAGAACCTTCTTGCAGAGTTCTTAGGAACCATGTTCCTGATCATCGCTGCCATAGGCTCGACCATATTGGCCACGAGCGTTTTCCATGCCGATCTGGCCCTTGCAGTGTTCATCAATGCAATCGCCGTGGCGTTCAGCCTCTTCGCCCTCATCGAGACCTTCGGCTCCATTTCTGGAAGTCACTTCAATCCTGCGGTGACACTTGCCCTCTGCTTCACCAAGGACATCGGCAGACGCAAGGCAGCCTGCTACATTGGCGCACAATTCGCCGGCGGGTTCGTCGGCCTGCTCACGACCCACCTCATGTTCTACGATACCAATCCAATTCTTCTCACGATCTCGAGCAACGTCAAGACGTCGGGCCTCTTCTTCGCAGAATTCATTGGATCGTTCATTCTGATCGGCGTCATCTACGGTTGCATCAGGGGGAGCTCGAAGCATACCAGCCTCTCCGTCGCCTACATCGTCGGCGGGATGCTGCTAACCACATCGAGCACCATGTACGCCAATCCAGCAGTCACGCTGGACAGGATGTTCACTTACGCCATATGCGGCATCGAGCCGACGAGCACCCTCGTCTTCATCATCATGGAGCTATC
>JACXTO010000204.1 GCA_016919565.1 Methanomassiliicoccaceae archaeon
TATGGCAAGATAGCGCGCGAAGGCGGCTCCTGCGGCTGCGGGAGCGATTGCTGCGGGGAAGCAGCGCAGGCCCCGATCCAGATCTCCTCGACCCTTGGCTATTCCGAAGCCGAGCTCGCTGTCCTGCCTGATTCCAATCTAGGCCTGGGTTGCGGCAATCCTGGAGCCCTAAGCAATATCAGAGAGGGGGACATCGTCCTCGATCTCGGTAGCGGGGCGGGAATGGACGCATTCATTGCGGCCAAGAAGGTCGGCGCCACCGGGAAAGTCATCGGTGTCGATTTCACCATGGACATGATCAAGAAGGCCCGAAGGAACGCAAAAAAGAACGGTTTCACAAATGTCGAATTCCGCCACGGTGACATCGAGGACCTGCCAGTGAAGAGCGACTCCATCGACGTAATCCTCAGCAACTGCGTGATCAACCTAGCCCCCGACAAATCGAAGGTGTTCGAGGAAGCTTTCAGGGTGCTCAGGCCAGGGGGAAGGATTTGCCTTTCCGATATGGTGCTTCTCGAAGAGCTCTCAGAGGAACAGAAGGCGGATGAGGACCTGATATCTGGATGCATTGGGGGAGCCATCCTGAAGGACGAGTATCTGAGATTGATGAAGAAGGCGGGATTCCAGCTGACGAAGGTCAGCGAGGACGTTGATATCGGCAAAAGGCAGTATCGAGGGCTTCCTGTGGAGAGCGTCAAGATATTGGCCAAGAAGAAGTGACCGCTCATCCATTTCGGTCCGCCATAGGCGAGACGCTCTTGCCATTGGCGGACCTAGATCACAAGCGATTCGAGCGCCTGTCAATGCCAATCTACAAGAATGGCCGTCCAATCCGAAGTGAGGGGCTGAAGATGGATTCGTGCTGGATATAGCCAAGAATCTGCGACAGGGTCATTTTGAATAATGTTGAAATATCCAAACGTCGTTAGCAATTCACGTTGTTAGAGGCGAAATAGCAATTGCGGCGAAAGATATGGAAGACAAACCATGTTGCGCGGAGGCGGCGGCACGCCTGATAAAGCATCTCGTCATAGATGGCATCCCGATCGGATTGGCCAGGCTCGATGAGATCATGAGCGAGGTCAGAGCGTCGAGGTTGCCGGGTGATGCCGAAATCGCAGAAGCATTACTGAAAAATGTCAAGATCTACAATTATGTGCCCTCAAGCGCGAGCTCAGAATACAAGCGAGCATTGTTAGAGGAATACCATCGGAGAGGTGGCCAATGATCATCGAGATATTCGGAATGGGGTGCGTTAAATGCAAACAGCTAATGATGAACGTCCAGCAAGCTGTGAAAGAATTGGGCGTCGAAGCTCAGGTCAACAAGATCGAGGATTTCGAGATGTTGATTCGCAGAGGCATCACGATGACCCCGGGATTGGTCATCGATGGCGAGATTCGGTCGATGGGCAGAGTGCCCAGCGTGATTGAGATAAAAGAGATGATCGAGGTAGTTGGCAAGGAAAAGACAGTGCAGCCGACCTCTGCGACCACAAAGAGAGATCCTTCCTGTGGATGCTCTGGGGAGGGGGTGGCATTCTATCCCTGTTCCGGAGGCTCGAACGTCGGCCAGATTTCCAACGACGCGGCTAAGTCCCTGTCTGAACAGGGATTGGGGAAATTCTCATGTCTGGCCGGCATTGGCTCCCATGGAGAAGGCTTCTTAACTAACGCAAAAAGGGCTAAGCATGTCGTAAGCCTCGATGGCTGTGCATCCAAATGCTCATACAATACCCTGAGGCATGCTGGCATCGAACCTACAATGCATATCGTCGTCACTGAGCTGGGAATAAAGAAGGCCTACGACCAGCTCAGTACAAATCCTGAGGACGTCGAAAAAGTCGTAAGTCTGGTCCGGATCCAGCTGCAACAATAATTGAGGCCCATTCGAAGATAATGGATTGGGTCCACATTCAGAACAGCAATTGTGATTCTTGATTAAATGAGCCTTGGTCCTCGATCTCAAGGTCATCAATTCAAAGACATTTGAAAAGAAAAACTATATTAACCAGGAGGTATGTTTCAAAAACTATTGAAATGACATTGAAGTTGAGGTGATGAGTTGCCGAAGAAGATGGTGATCTACGAGGGAATGCTGTGCTGTACAACAGGTATCTGCGGTCCAGAGCCAAACAAGGAGCTTATCCAGCTGACCGAGGACGTCAAGAGATTGCAGGCCGAGTTCCCAGAGGTGAGAATCATTAGGGCATCCATGTCCTTCAACGCACAGGCCTATCTGGAGGAGCCCGAAGTCCTCAAGCTCGTGAAGGTGGAGGGGACGGATGTGCTGCCGATCACGACAGTGGATGGGAGGATCCTCCTCAAACGGAGTTACATGACCTACGAGGAGATGAGGAAAGCACTCCTGGACGCGCCGTAGGAATCCTTGAGGCCAGTATGAACGAGTGATCGAAGATGGGGGTGAATTTGATGAATAACTTGATCGAACCGGAGAAGGGCAAAACGAAGTTCATATTCTTCAGCGGAAAAGGGGGCGTGGGAAAAAGCACCATGAGCTGTGCGACCGCTGTATGGCTTGCTCGCAGAGGCTACAAGACTCTCATCGTGACCACGGACCCCGCGCCTAACCTTGGAGACATCTTCGAACAGAAGATCGGACATCATGCCACTGCGATCGTCACGGTCCCCAACCTCTATGCGGTGGAGATCAACCCGGACGCAGCATCCCAAGAGTACCGGGAGCGGATGGTCTCCCCACTCAAGGATGTTCTGGATCAGAAGAAATTGGATGCGATGATGGAGCAGCTGAAGAGCCCCTGCGTTGAAGAGGTTGCGGCATTCGATAGCTTCATCGAGTACATGGACGACCCTCAGTATGATGTGGTCGTTTTCGACACGGCGCCGACAGGCCATACGATACGGCTGCTGGCGCTTCCCAGCGGTTGGTCTGATGAGCTTGATAAGGACGGTTCGACATGCATCGGACCGAGTTCCTCCCTGCAGGGTGCCAAGGTCAAGTACAAGAAGGCCATCGGATACCTCCAGGACGGCGCAAAGACCTCGTTCATATTCGTCCTCAAGCCGGAGCGGTCGTCGATCGTCGAGACCAACCGGAGCATGGAGGAGCTTTCCAAGCTTGGAATAAAGACCAATTCGCTGATCATCAACGGCGTCCTTCCGGCCGAGGCGGCGACGGATGCCTTTTTCAAGAGGAAGAAGGCGGAAGAGGACAAGATGATAGCAGAGATAAAGCGCGATTTCGTGATCAATGAACTGCTGTACCCTCTGCAGGACACCGAGATCAACGGCGTGGCCGCCCTAGAATCCGTGGCGTCCTACCTGTTCGATAACAGCAATGCCAAGGTGCGGAGTGCCCCAGAAGTAGCCCAGCTCACCACATCCCCGGTGAAGAGCGACCTGGACGCGGTCAGGAAGCTGCTCCGCCCTGCGAACGGGACCAGATATCTATTCTTCACCGGCAAGGGAGGTGTGGGGAAGAGCACGGTAGCTTGCGCCACCTCGGTCTACCTGGCGGACCAGGGACTGAGGACGCTGATCGTGACGACCGATCCTGCATCTCACCTTCAAGAGATTTTCGAGCAGGAGGTCGGGCCGGTGCCCGCTCCTGTCAAGGGAGTAAAGAACCTCGACGTCGCTCGGATCGATCAGAAGGTCGCCCTGGATGAGTATCGGAAGAGGATACTCGATTCGGTGAAGGACCAATCAAAGGACATCCAGAAATCGGTAGAGGAGGACCTCAGCTCCCCTTGCGCCGAAGAAATGTCCGCCTTTGAGAAGTTCATGAGCTACTTCGAGCTGGAAGGCTACCAAGTGGTCATCTTCGACACCGCGCCAACGGGGCATACCATCAGGCTGCTGGAGCTGCCATCGGATTGGAAGGGATTCATCGACCTGGGAACGCTGGCAAAGAACACGTCCGCCGATACCAGGAACAAGTACGCAAGCGTCATCGAGACGATGAGGTCCAAGGACAAGAGCAGCTTCGTCTTCGTCGTCTATCCCGAATACACTCCGATAATCGAGGCTTGGCGTGCATCCCAGGAGTTGAAGAAGCAAGTAGGCATCGAGACCGCTATGGTCGCTGTGAACTTCATCCTGCCCGAGGGATACGGCCGCAACGCGTTCTTCGAGAGCCGGCGCAGGCAGCAGCAGAAGTATCTGCAGGAGATCGGCCCGAGGTTCAAGGTGCCGCTGTTCCTAGTGCCCATGCTGGACCATGCGCCAGAGGGGATCGAGAATCTCAGGGCCCTGGCCAAGGAGATCTTCTAACCGCATTCCAGCTGTGCAAGGTCTTCGATCCTACTTGCCATCTGGCACGGTCTGCTGACCTGACGGGGTCTTGACCCAATACTTGCCTTTCTCTGTCAACATGTAGATACGCCATTTCTTCCTGGGCGATGAGGTTATTAGTTGCGCCTCTTCCAGAGTGCTCAAATGGTAGGAGAGCTTGGAATTGGAGAGCCCGGTGATCTCTTTGAGAAGACACGGGCATAATGCGGTCTCAAGGAGGGCGTGAAGGATCTGCAGTCGGATGGGTTCGGAGAGCGCCTGGAAGAGTTCAGCGTCAGAGGCAAGGCTCTCCCTCTTCGGAACGAGGCTTTTCAACTCCTCCAGCCCGCCGCGCTGCCGAACGGCTGCTTCCATCTCCTCTGGCAGGCTCATCAGGTCCGCGCAGCACTGGTCCTTCTTCGCCTTCTTCGCCACCCTGTCATCCCTCACTGCTCAATACGAGCTTATCGATAATCCATTTATTGATTTCATTCCTGCTCTTCCTGAAAGCTTGCAGCTTATCATCGGCCGACCCCTTGAATGAGGATGGGTCGTCGAAGGCACGGTGAATCTGTTCCCTGCCTCCGGGAAAGAAAGGGCATGTCTCCGCGGCGTCCGAACAGACCATGACGACGTAATCAAATTGCTGGCCTTCGAACTCGTCCAGGCCCTTCGATCTATGGCCAGAGATGTCGATCCCCATCTCGGCCATGACTTGGACCGCGTAGGGGTTGACGATCCCTGGTTTTGTGCCGGCGCTCTTGGCACGAAGGACCTTCGAATAGAGCGAATTGACCAGCCCCTCTGCCATTTGGGACCGAGCTGAATTGTGGGTACAGATGAACAGGACCGATTTCATTTTTCTACCTCGTGGTATCAACTGGATGCTCAGGCATATAGCTAGCAACTTATTTGTATCTGCACATCATTTCAATAACAATTGAAATCATAATGATTCAGCGAAAAGGATCAATATGACTGAAGCTGGTAAGGTTGTGCCTGAAGGAAAGCAGAGCCCGAAGAAGCTGTCATTCTTGAACAAGTTCCTGACGCTCTGGATCTTCATAGCCATCTTCATCGGGATCGCGCTAGGTGCGACCGTTCCAGGCATCGCAGATGCACTTAATGCGCTGAGCATTGGGACCACCTCCATCCCGATCGCAATTGGCCTCATCCTGATGATGTGGCCGCCTTTGGCCCGGGTGAAATACGAGGAGCTCAAGGAGATCCCCAAGCAACCTGAAGCCAAGAAGATGTTTGGCACTTCCCTGCTATTGAACTATGTCGTCGGCCCATTGCTCATGTTCGCCCTGGCCTGGATCTTCCTGCCCGATAACGTGTTCTTTAGGATCGGACTTATCCTAACCGGATTGGCTCGATGCATTGCAATGGTGATCATCTGGAACACCCTGGCTGAGGGTGACTCCGAATACGCCGCTATCCTTGTTGCCCTCAACTCGGTATTCCAGATTGTGCTCTACTCGTTCTATGCATACTTCCTGATAACAATAGCATCGAACTGGGTGTCCCCTGGCTCCGGGACCGAGATCGATATCGGAGTGTGGGAGGTCGCCCAGAGCGTCTTGATCTACTTGGGCCTCCCATTCGCCATGGGGATCGCGACCAGGTACTTGCTGCTTCCCAGAAAGGGAGCGGAATGGTACAATGATCGCCTCATGCCCGCGTTGGGGAAGGTCTCGCTTCTGGCGCTGCTATTCACCATCGTGGTCATGTTCGCCTTCAAGGGCGAGTACATCCTTAACCAGCCATTCGACGTTGTAAGGATCGCCATACCTTTGGTATGCTACTTCCTGATCATGTTCTTCCTGTCGTTCGGACTCTCTATCAAGATGAAATTCGATTATCCGCATGCGACGGCCCAAAGCTTCACCGCCGCCAGCAACAATTTCGAGCTGGCCATTGCCGTGGCGATCGGAGTCTTCGGCATCGGTTCCCTAGTTGCTTTTGCAGCAGTGATCGGTCCGCTGATCGAGGTGCCGGTCCTGATCGGCCTGGTGAACGTCGCATTCTGGATACGCAAGAGGTACTACGGACCTGATGGAAAGGTCCTATCAAAAACGGCTGAAGCAAAGCATAACCCCGACAATGCTAGCTGACGATGGCTGAGCTTCCTCGCTCCACCTCGTTTCAGAAAATCGACCTTCCATTAATCAGGTGCGAAATCATCATTGATTATCTAGGACATCGACCATCCGCTCTTCATGAACCGGACCATCGCAGAGATCAACAGGAAGGTCAAGAAGGGAGAGGCTGTGGTCCTCACCGCGTGCGAGGTCGCAGAGACGTTGGCCGCAGGTCGCGAGGACGATGTGCGCAAGGTCGACGTTGTCACCACCGGCACCATGGGACTTATGAGTGGGACCTATGCGGTGCTTTCGTTCCCCATCTCGAAGGCCGGCCTTCATCGCAGGTTCACTCACGGCACGATCAACGACGTTCCAGTTAGCATCGGCCCGGCCCCCAATGAGAGCCTGGGCATAATCGATGCGTTCGTCTTCGGCACCCAGGAATGCGAGTCCGATCCGAATTACGGCGGAA
>JACXTO010000032.1 GCA_016919565.1 Methanomassiliicoccaceae archaeon
GTACCAGGCACGGTGTTGGTCATGAACGAAGACGGACGCATGGCAAACAAGATCGTGATGATAACAGGTGGGACAACCGGAATCGGAAAGGAGACTGCGTTAGGTCTGGCCAGATTGGGCGCCTCCGTCGCAATCGTCGGCCGTAACTCGGAGAAGACCATAGGAGCGGTCGAGGAAATCAAACGGACAACTGGCAATGACCAAATTACATCTTATCTCTGTGACTTTTCCTCATTGGACAACGTGCGAAATCTCGCCGCTGATTTCCTATCTGATCACGCTCGATTGGACGTCCTCTTCAACAATGCCGGAGCCATCAACAGCGATAGGCTTCTGTCCGAAGACGGTTATGAGCTCACCTTTGCCGTCAACCACCTGGCTCATTTCCTCCTCACTGACCTCTTGATCGACTTGCTCAAGGAGAGCGCACCGTCGCGAGTGATCGTGACGAGCTCCGGGGCGGCGAGCGTGGGCCAAATGCATTACGAGGATCTAATGCTGGAGCGAGGCTACACCGGACTAAAGGCATATAGCCAATCGAAGCTTGCGAACCAACTCTTCACCTTCGAGCTCGCCCGCAGGCTTGCGAGTTCCGGGGTAACGGCCAACTGCCTGCATCCCGGCGTGGTCAGGACCGGATTCGGGCAGAACAATAGAGGAGGCATGAAGATTGGATACACCCTGCTCAGCCCTTTCCTAATAAGTGCCAAGAGGGGAGCGGAGACTCCGATCTACCTCGCGTCATCCCCAGAAGTCCGAGATGTCACCGGGAAGTACTTCGTGAAGAAAAAGGAGATGGAACCTCCCAAGCAAGCAACCGACCTCGACTCGGCCGCGAGGCTTTGGGAGATCAGCGAGCAATTGGTGACGAATGGTCTTACCAAGCCCACATGATCCATTCGAGGCGTCAGGCGAGGATTGATTACAACTCGACGATTCGTGCGTCTAAGAAGAAGCTTGATAGCGGCGGACCTCAGTTCAGAGGAACACTATCGGATTGTGAGGAGAGAACAGGAGGATAGACATGGATTTCGAGAAATACGAGGCCGATCTGAACGCCAAGTGCGTCTGCGGGTGCATGGACGGCAACAGATTCCACAAGACCTATCGGTTCCCGAACGATTATGGAGCTTCCGTTGTCTCGAACCCCAAGACAGCTGGCAGGAATCCGGGTGGGTTCATGGTCCTCCCCATCAAGTTCATTACGCCCAGGCCCGAGAACGAGTACGTAATCGAGATGGAGCAACCGATAGAGGGCCTCGCTGTCGAATGCAAGGACTGGGCCGAGGTCGAGGTTTCGCTCGCGAAGATCATGAATCATTAGCTGGGAAATCTAGCTCCTGGTGGGTGTCGTGGATCCTATTAGCCGTTAAGACAAACCATCAAGTAAGCCTTTGTTGATAATAGTTACTATTATGAGCTCCAAGGCTTCCCGTTGGACGAAGCAGCTTGAAGTGATAATGGACATCGTCTACAGGAACGAGTTCAACCTCACAGCCGATGAGGTCTACGCGGAGGCAAGGACGCAGGTACCGAACATAAGCCTCGGCACGGTGTACCGGAACCTCAACAAATTGGTCCAGACGGGCTACATCGCCTCTGTCCAAAAAGGACAGGTCCAGACATTCTCCAAGCACCCATTCACCAACGCTCATTTCGAATGCGTCAAATGCAAGAGGGTCCTGCGAGTGCCCTTCGATCTCCGTACTACCGATCTTTCCAAGAAGGTCGGGATGGAGGTCACTAATTTCGAACTTAGAATGACCGGAGTTTGTAGGGAGTGTGAGAGCAAGTGCATATAATGGAAGGATTCCTGCCGTTGGAATGGGCCATCTTTTGGTCCCTCCTGTCCATACCGTTCCTTGCTTGGGGCGCTCTTAGGGTCAAGAGGATGTTCGCGGAGCATCCGGAGATGAAGCTGACGGTCGCTGTCTCCGCTGCCTACATGTTCGTGCTCTCGGCCCTCAAGCTTCCTTCGGTTGCTGGGTCGTCCTCGCATCCGACAGGCAGTGGGCTATCCACCGTCTTCTACGGCGTGGGCGTCACTTCACTTCTGGCCAGCATCGTGCTCGTCTTCCAGGCGCTGCTGCTGGCACATGGCGGGCTCACCACGTTGGGCGCCAACATCTTCTCGATGGGGATCGCAGGTCCGATGGCCGCTTACGTCGTCTACAAGGGAATGCAGAGGGCAGGCGTCTCGATGTCGATCTCGGTCTTCACGGCGGCGTTCCTCGCCGACATCATGACCTATGTCACCGCCTCCTTACAGCTGACTCTGGCCTATCCCACCAATGGATCGATCATCGCTTCCTTCGAGGCGTTTTTTGCAGTGTTCGCCATCGCCCAGATACCGCTCGCCATCGCCGAAGGCGTGCTGTTGGTCATATTCTTCAATTTCCTTGCTGAGAGCAAGCCCAATCTATTGATCGGGGTCGTGCGGACCACGACGCCCAGCCTTAAAGGCAGAAGGAACACCGTCCTCGGGGTCACGGTGATAATGATCCTCGCGATAGCCGTGGTGGCCAACGCCGCCATCGGCCTCCTGGGCACCGACAACCAGGGCGTCGAGCTGATACAGGGGATCGATCCGAACTATCAGCCTTGGTTCTCCAGCTTCTTCACGCCGACCGGAGGCCTAGAATTGTTGCTTTTTGCATTGCAGGCTTGCCTCGGCCTCGTCGTCCTAATCTACTTCGTCCGCTACCTGCGAAGGAAGCGATCGGACTGGAAGTCCGAGGGATCCTAGATGTTCGCCATCGATGAGCTGGCGTACGCCTCGCCGATGCGCCACTGGCCACCGTTGGGCAAGTTCCTGCTCGCGCTGTCCCTGCTCATCGTCTCCTTGGTCTCCACATCGCTCCTGGTCCCTCTTCTCGTCCTAGTTGTGGGTCTGACCCTGCTCTTCCTCTCCACCCACCTGCGCTTCCCCCGAGTGATCGCATTGGCGATATTGGAGGGGATGGCGATATTCCTTATCGGGGCGGTGATCATCGCTTTCGTCACCAACGAGGGGAGGGTGCTTGCGGACCTTGACATACTATCATTCCACCTGACGCTGACCGAAGGCGGGTTACAGCGAGGCTTGACGGTCTTCTTCCGAGCCTTGGCCGGAATCACAGTGATGCTCTTCTTCGCCACCTCAACCCCGATCCCGCACTTCGCGGCCGCCCTCAGACAGCTGCGCATCCCCAGCTACATCACCGAGCTGGTCGTCTTGGTCTACCGTTATTCGTTCCTTCTCTTTGAGCAGCTGGACGTGCTCTACACCGCCGCCCAGTGCCGCCTCGGGTTCCGAGGGACGCGGAACAAGTTCCGCACCACCGGAAAGCTCGCCGTCAGCCTTTTCATCAAGTCACTTGAGGTCGCCGAGCGTTCCCAGATCGCATTGTATTGCCGCAATTTCAAGGGGGACTTCCCCAATTTCCGCCCTCCAGCCAGAATGACTGCCGGTTGGGCTCTGCTGCCATTCCTGGCATTTGGCGTGCTCTACGCGACGAACTACGCCCTTTCCGACATCTTGAAGCTAGGCTGGTGAACTGTTGAGCCCCGAACCGATACTGGAGACGCGCAACCTGACCTTCGAGTACCCCAACAGGACCGTCGCGCTCAGCGACATGACCTTGTCCGTCCCGGAAGGCAAGAAGACGGTGCTGGTCGGCTCCAATGGCTCAGGGAAGAGCACCCTCTTTCTGCATTTCAACGGCATCCTCAAGCCCAAGTCCGGAGAGGTGCTGTACGCGGGAAGGAAGCTTGGCTACTCTGCCAGATCCCTTGCCGAGCTGCGGAGCAACATATCGGTTGTGCTGCAGAACCCCGATGACCAGATATTCTCGACCACTGTCGAGGAGGACGTGGCCTTCGGCCCGATGAACCTCTCCCTTCCGCGGGATGAGGTCGAGAGGCGTGTGGAGGATGCCCTGAACCTTGTGGGACTGGACGAGATGAGGGAGAGGTCCACCCA
>JACXTO010000205.1 GCA_016919565.1 Methanomassiliicoccaceae archaeon
GAAGGTCCATCTCCTTTCGTATACCAAGGACGCGGAGCGGCTGTGCGCCGCTGCCGGCCGTTCCTGCTATTCCAAGAAGGCGGCGAGCAAGCTGCTGGAGGAAGTGGATGCCGACCGGGCCGGCAGCATGATCTCGGAGATCACTGGCATGGGGCACCACTCCGTCATCGAGCACGCGTCGTACACGTTCAGCATCGAGGGCGTCTCCCGCGCCCTGACGCATCAGCTGGTGCGCCACCGTATCGCTTCGTTCAGCCAGCAGAGCCAGCGATACGTTTCCTTAAAAGAGCCGAGCTATGTCACCCCACCCTCGGTGGCCGCAAACGAGGAGCTGAGGGAGAAGTTCGATCTGGCCATGAATGCCGCCTGGCAGGCCTATCGCGATCTGGCGGACAAGGTCCCGGCCGAGGACGCCCGGTACGCGCTGCCGAACGCCTGCACCACCAACATCACCGTCACCATGAACGCCCGGGAGCTGTGGCATTTCCTCACATTGAGGACGTGCTCCAGGGCGCAGTGGGAGATCAGGGAGGTGGCGGAGGAGATGCTCAGGCTGCTGAAGGACGCCTCTCCGCGCATCTTTGCGGAAGCGGGGCCTCCATGCGTCCGCGGACCCTGCCCAGAGGGCAAGCTGAGCTGCGGCAAGCCGCGCCCGCGAGTCAAAAAGACTTAAATACGCCCAGCCCTTAACCCGAATTTACCTGGTGTAACAATGGGAAGGATCAGACCTACCTATATCAAGCGAGTCGCCATCGAGCTCGTCAGCAAGTATCCAAAGGTCTTCAGTGCCGATTTCGAGGCCAACAAGGTCTTGGTGGGCAAGCTGACCAACGTCCAGTCGATCACCATGAGGAACCGCATCGCTGGATACGTGACGACCTACTGGCAACGAAAGCAGAACTGATTTTGGCGTTCTTTTAAAAACGCCTTAGCAATTAGTGAGGCCAATGGTTTTTGCCATCGAGGCCGAATCACTGACCCGGACGTTCGGCGGGAAGAAGGGGAAGGAACCGCTCGTAGCGCTCGATAACGTGGAACTGCAAGTCGAGGAAGGCGAGCTCTTCGGCCTTCTCGGTCCGAACGGAGCTGGCAAGACCACTCTGATCAAGATACTCTCCACGCTCCTCCTGCCCAACTCTGGCACGGTCAAGGTGCTCGGCCACGACGTCGTTAAGGACTCGCAGAGCATCCGCCGGCGCATCAACATGGTATCTGGAGGAGAATCGTCGGGCTATGGCATCCTGACGGTCAAGGAGAACCTCTGGATGTTCACCCAGTTCTATGGCATCCCCAGCGAGGTGGCGAAGCGGCGCATCGATGAGATGCTGGCGTCCTTCGGCCTGATGGACAAGAAGAACTCCACCCTGAGAACGATTTCGACCGGACAGAGGCAGAAGATGAACGTCGTCCGAGGCTTCGTAACCGACCCCGACCTCATATTCCTGGACGAGCCGACGCTCGGCCTTGACGTGAACGCGAGCTTCATCATTCGCGATTACATCCGCCGCTGGGTCAAAGAGCGGCAGGGGAAGACGGTGCTGCTCACCACCCACTACATGCTGGAGGCGGACGAGCTCTGCGATCGGGTGGCGATCATCGACCGGGGGCGAATCCTGGCGTGCGATACCCCGGCCAATCTCAAGAAGGGCGTGTCCAGGAACTCGACCTTCAGCATCGTGACGACGCCATTCAAGGACGTCGGCGGTGCTGGCCAACTTCCAGGGGTCAAGGGGATCGAGGCGAAGGAGCAGCCCGATCGATTGGAGATCAATTTCGTCCTCGAGGACGAATCGGTCATTGCCGACATCATCTCATACATCACCGCCAGGCAGGGGAAGGTGCTTTCCCTGGCCAAGAGCCAGCCCACCCTTGAGGACGTCTTCATCCAATTGGTCGGAAGGGGGCTGGGATGAGCGACTGGCTTCTGAACTATCGGGCCATGATGGGGCGCGCCTATCCGCGCATCCTCGGTCCCTGGCGGGAGCCGAGCTGGGTCCTGTTCGATATATTCCTTCCTCTCCTGGGCATCGCCGCCTTCATCTTCTATTACCGGTCGATGGGCGCTCCGGAGGTGTTCACCGGGTTCGTCGTCCTCGGAGGGGCGATGACCGCGTTCTGGATCAACGTCCTGTGGTCGATGGCGGCCCAGTTCTACTGGGAGAAGGAGACGGGGAACCTCCAGCTCTACATGCTTGCGCCGATGTCACGCATGGCGGTCTTGGCCGGCATGGCGGTGGGTGGAATGTTCTTCACCTCCGTCCGGGCGGTCTCGACCTTCGTTCTCGGGTTCCTCATCTTCGACGTGCAGATACAGGTGACCGAGCCGCTCGCCCTCATGGCGGTCTTCCTGCTCACGCTCATTGCCATCTATGGCATGGGCATGATGTTCGCCTCGCTCTACCTGGTCTGGGGAAGGGGCGCCATGAACTTCTCCACCCTAATGCAGGAGCCGATCTATCTGGTCTCGGGGTTTTATTTCCCCGTGAAGCAATTAGGATTCTGGGTGGCCGCTGCAGGTTCCATCATACCGATAACCCTCGGCCTTGACGCTTTGAGGCAACTGATGTTCGCCGGCTCGGAGGTCTTCGCCTTCCTCACCTGGCAATTCGAATTGCTGGTGATGGTGGGCCTGGCGGTGCTCTTCCTGCTGCTAGCGCGCTACTCGTTGCGTTACATGGAGCATCTGGCGAAGCGCGAAGGGAGGCTGACGTTGAGATGGCAGTGAGGGAGCATCTCCGCACGCTGAAATACGCCACCTGGCTCGGTTGGCAGATAGAATCCAACTGGACGAAGCCGTGGCTCTTCGTCGCCTATTCGATAGCCAAACCGATATCGGCCACCTTGATACTGGTGTTGATGTACCTGGTGATATTCTCCAGTTCCCTGACCAGGCCGGACATCTACGCGTTCATGTTCAGCGGCAACGCCTTCTACATGTACGTGGCGCAGGTGCTCTTCGGCATCGTCATGGTGATCCACGAGGACCGGGAGCACTACCAGACGCTCAAGCAGATCTACATCGCTCCCATCTCTTTCTACGTGTACATTCTGGGGCGGGCGGTCCCTAAGATAGTGATCACCACGATCGCCATCCTGATAACGCTGGCCTTCGGCGTGCTCGTCCTCGGGTTGGAGATCGATCTCGCCGCGGTCAACTGGGGACTGCTGGCGCTGGCTATGATCGTCGGCTTGATATGCATCTGCATGATCGGCATTGCATTGGCAGGCGTGTCGTTCCTCACGGCGAAGCACGGCATGGGCATCAACGAGGGCATCGCCGGCATGTTCTACCTCTTCTGCGGCGTGGTCTTCCCCATTACCGTGCTGCCGCAATGGGGGCAGGCGGTGGGACTGGGCATCCCGATAACCTATTGGTTGGAGATAGTGCGCCGCGCCGTCCTCAGCGGATCGGGGGTCGAGAACATCGGTGGACTGCAGTCCTACAGCGAAGCGGAGATATTCCTCTTCCTTCTGGTGTCATGCGCCATATTTTTCGTCATCTCGCTCGCCATCTTCCGATACGCGGACCGGCTGGCAAGGAAGAAGGGGAAGCTCGACATGACCACCTCCTACTGAGCGAATTGTTGCGGCGGCACAGAACCAATTCGCCACGGGCTGCCGAAATTGATCATCCAATTGAGCTCAGCTACACCGTCGATATCAGATCAGCTGGACGCGAAGCGGGCTGCCTCGGCCCACCATCGTACCCAAACGACGAAATACGACGGCGATCCTGGTCGGGAGACCTTGGGCGAGCTTGCCGGAGGCTGATTCTATGGCATGCTGCTCCAGCCGCAAGAGATCTTCCTCAGGCATGATGTGCCTGAAAAGAGCCCGATAGCGTGGGAAAGTGGAATGCTGGACTCGACCGTGCCAACCCGATGGGTTAACTATAAAAAGCGGTGAGCATTGGGGATTATGCCCGAGTGGGGTAGCTTGGATATCCTAAAAGATTGCGGATCTTTAGACCCGGGTTCGAATCCCGGCTCGGGCGCTTCATTCTTTAATCACAGGTTGGCCGAGGGCCAGCCCGTGGCTCTCAAGTATCTTCACATCGCCCGGCGGCAGGATGCGCGA
>JACXTO010000206.1 GCA_016919565.1 Methanomassiliicoccaceae archaeon
CCTGGACCTCAACCGGTCGAAGACCGGGTATGCCAAGATCAACCCGCCGCTGAGGCGGAAGGAGGACCGGGAGAGCGTCCTGAAGGCCTTCGTCGATGGCAAGATCGGGATACTGGCCTCGGACCATGCCCCGCACACCATCGAGGAGAAGGAGCAGGAGTTCTCCTCCGCCCCCTCGGGATGTCCCGGCGTCGAGACCAGCTTCCCGCTGATGCTGGCGCTGACGAAGCATTACCAGCTACCATTGTCGAGACTTGTCAATGCGGCCTGCGAGTTGCCGGCCGAGCTCTTCGGCCTGAACAAGGGCAGCATCGAGGAGGGGAAGGACGCCGATCTGGTGGTCTACGACCCGCGGTCGGTGGTGCAGGTGAATTCGAAGAGGCTGCACAGCAAGTGCGGCTGGACCCTCTTCGACGGCTTCGAGGCGGTATTCCCCCAGGCGGTGTTCCTTCGTGGCAAGCTCATTGTCGAGGAGGATGCTCTGGTCGGGGAGCGAACGGGGAGGGATGTCTGCGCTGTCAAGCAAAGAGCTTCCGGTTGACCTCTCCGAGCTGGAGGGGCGAAAGTTCGTCTGCCTCGATGAATGCCAGCTCTGCTGCCTGTGCCAGCCGGAGCTGCTAGAGAAGGAGGTGCCGTACTTCAAGCGCAACTTCCCAGACCGGTTGGTGGTGCGGAGGAGCCCGCACAAGCACACCGCGTTGGCGTTGAAGAACGGCCACGGGCCATGCTCGTTCCTCGATGGGGGAAGATGCTCCGTCTATCCGAACCGACCGCACTACTGCCGGCAATTTCCCTTCCACGTGCATCTCAGCGAGAGGGTCCAGGTCGAGCTGGACCTGTCCTGCCGCGGCGTCTGGCTGGACCATGGAGAGGACGCGCAGGCGTTCGGGACGCAGCTGCTGGCGGACAACTCCGCTGCCCTGAGGCGCGGGATCGAGGACTCCCGCGAGGTCTACCGGGTGTTCAAGGCGAACTGTTCCGAGGCTGGCATAGCCATCGAGCCAGGGAAGCTCAGGAGGGAGTTCGAGTCAAAGCTACCGCTGATGACCGACCCCGCATTCCTGGGCTCGATACTGGACCGTTCGATGGAGGAGGACGAGATGACCCTGGCCGAGCTTCCGGAATCACGGATATTGGACGCGAAGGCGGCAGAGGAGCTGCAACTGGCGGCGATGGAGACCGGCCTGGAGTCCTTGGCGGCCGAGGACACCTTCTCCACCCCGGTCTACTGCGATCCCCATGGCACCTGGAAAATCTTCGTCAGCCAGGACAGCGAGCTCGACCTCTACGAGATGGACCGGGAAGGCAAGATCAGCAGGCTCAGGGGCATAGTGCCGAAGCGCGTGCCCCTTCTGGCGCCGGAGGGCGAGGGCAAGAAGCTGTTCACCGATTACCTGGCAACGCTCAACCGCAGGGACAGCTTCCTCGGCTATGCTTACTATCTGATCGATGACTACGGCTACGACGACTCGCTCTCGAACGTCTACTACGGCGCAATGGCGACCTCGGCGCTCGACCTGCTTTGGCGGTCCTCACTGCTCGCGCACATTTGGGGCGGGCGGCTCGATCAAGAGGGCATGAGGGAGGGCATCATCTTCTACGATATGGACCGACTGGATGCGCCCACCATCGGCGCCTTCATGTGAACCAGGCGATGCCAGAAGAACGTAACCTTAAAATACTGTATGACTAATCGGGACGCAGGTGAATTGAGCATGCAGAAGCCTCTCATGGTATTGAACCAGGCGATCAACAGCCAGGTCATCGTAGAGCTCAAGGGCAACCGCGAATACCGGGGAGTGCTCGACGGATACGATCCTCACATGAACCTCGTGCTTAAGAATGCCGAGGAGCTCATCAACAACGAGGTCATCAGGAAGCTCAGCGTCACGATCGTCCGAGGGGACAACGTAATTTACATTTCACCGTAGGGGTAAGCTCCATGACAAAAGGCACTCCATCAATGGGTAAGATGGGCGACAAGAAGACTCACGTCCCTTGCCGCCGCTGCGGAAGGCATGCATTCAACATCAGGAAGGGCGTCTGCGCGTCCTGTGGCTACGGAAAGACCGCCACGATGAGAACTTATACCTGGGCCAAGCCTCATAATTGATCGCGGGAGGGCATGCTGTGTCCGACGAGCCCAAACATTTCTGCGGGGTGGTTGGCATGGCATTAGTGACCGACAGCGTTCTTCCTTTACGCAAGGCGCTGCGCGTGATCCAGCACCGAGGGCAGGAGAGCGCTGGCATCGCCATCTTCGATGGTCAGATCCGCTCGGTCAAGGGCATGGGCCTGGTCCATGAGGTCCTGACCAACAGCGCCATCTCTGGCGTGCACGGGAACAACGGCATCGGTCATGTCCGTTATTCCACCACCGGCTCGAGCGTTCTGGAGAACTGCGCCCCGATAGTGGTGAAGATGCTGCAGGGCGAGGTTGCCCTGGCTCATAACGGGGACATCGTCAACGCCGACAAGATCAGGGCGAAGCTGCAGTCGGAAGGTTGGGCGTTCCTGACGACGACCGACTCGGAGATCATCGTGCGCCTGGTGGCGAACGAGCTAAGCCAGTCACCCGACCCGGTGCGTGCGATAAAGAACACCATGAAGATCATCGAAGGCGCCTATTCCATGACGCTGATGATCGGTGGCAGGGTGTTCGGGGTGCGCGACCCATTAGGCTTCCGCCCATTATGCATGGGCAGGCTGCACGATGGTTATTGCGTCGCTTCAGAGAGCGCGGTCTTCGATGTGCTCCAGGGGGAGTTCATCCGCGACGTCGTGCCTGGTGAGATAATCGAGATCACCTCCCAAGATTACACCTCGCACTCGGTGCCATCGATGCCGCACAAGGCCAACTGCATGTTCGAATGGGTCTACTTCGCCAGGCCCGATAGCGTCCTGGACGGGCTGGAGGTTTACACCGCCAGAAAGCGCCTCGGCAGCATCTTGGCAGAGGAGCACCCGGTGGATGCGGACGTCGTCGTCCCCGTCCCGGAC
>JACXTO010000033.1 GCA_016919565.1 Methanomassiliicoccaceae archaeon
CCGGCGTCCTCGACGCCAGCGATGCTTATGATCTCGAGGTGTTCTGCGAGGTGGTCGAGCTCAATAACACCTGCCAGATCGCCGTCCTCATCGTGAATAGCACTGGGGCCGTCGGCGTCAATGATTACGCCTTGAAGGTCTTCGAGAAGAATGGCATTGGTCAGGAAGGGAAGGACAACGGCGTGCTCTTCGTAATGTCGTTCGATGAGCGCGCATGGAGGGTCGTGACAGGGGCTGGCATCTCCGATATCCTGAACGGAGCGAGATTGACGGAGTTGCAGCTCGAATACCTGGACCCGAACCTCGAGAGCGGCAATTACTCGACCGGCATAACCCTCTTCATCTACGCGATAGGTTTGGAGCTGGTAGACAACTATCAATCAAGTGGCAATGGCGGGGAGTGGTATCCAATTGATTTCATACCCCTCAACTGGTGGCAGTTGGGATTGGTCGTGGGTTTCCTGATAATCGTGGGGATCATCACGAAGGGTCGGGTCTTCCTTTGGATCGGGTGGATATTCCTTGGCGGCCGAGGAGGCTTCGGCGGTGGGCGCACTGGTGGCGGTGGTTCCCGGGGAAGGTTCTAAAGGGACGTTTCTTCTACAATTGTCCAATAAATGCCTGTGTCGGGCAATAAACTGAAATACTACCAACTCTATGCTATCGGCAATGACACTGGCTTCTGATCTGTCGATCGTATTCATAGTGGTCGGAGTCCTGATGCTGCTGGCAGAGGCAGCCATGCCGGGCAACTTCCTGCTCGTGCCTGCCACCGTGCTTATGGTCCTGGGAGCTGTGGGTTTCCTATTCCCTGATCTCCTGCTATCGGTTTGGGGGCCATTGCTCGCAGTCATTGTGCTAGCACCTTCGACATACCTGACTATCAAACTTTACCAGAAGATAGCACCACCCGCCCCGCCGGAGACAAGGGTTGCGACCTCTTTGGTCGGAACCACTGGCGTCATCACAGTGGAGGTCAGGCCTGACAGCCTCAAGGGAAAGGTGCAGATCGACCATGACACCTGGAGTGCGACCGCGAAATGCGTCATTCCTGTTGGCAAGAAGGTAACGGTGAAGTCAAGCGAAGGGGTGCATGTATTCGTTGAGGAGATAAACGAGGATGGAAAGCCCGTTTGTCCGTAAAGGAGATCCGTTCATCATTGGAGGAGAATAAATGGCAGAAGTGGACATCGTCGTAATGGCATTGCTCATTCTCGCGATCATCGCAGCTGTGGTGATCGTCGCGAACGGGATCAGGATCGTGAAACCGTACGAACAGGCGATCTACATGCGCCTGGGGCGGTTCGTCAAGATACTGGACCAGGGTTTCAACTACGTTACGCCTTTGATCAGCGAGGTCGTCAAGCTCGATCTTAGGACCGTGGTGCTTGACGTCCCGAGGCAAGAGGTCATCACCAAGGACAACTCACCAACGAATGTCGACGCGATCATCTACATCAAGGTGATCGATCCGAGCAAGGCATTCTTCGAAGTGCAGAATTACCGGGCGGCAACGGTGTATCTGGCTCAGACAACGCTCCGTTCGATCATCGGTGACATGGAGCTCGACGAGATACTCTCCAACCGGGAGAAGATCAACCTTCACCTCCGCGACGTGCTGGACGAGGCGACGGACAAGTGGGGCGTGAAGGTCGAGGCCGTAGAGATCAGGGAGGTCGACCCAGCGCCGAAGGTCAAGCAGGCGATGGAGGAGCAGACCTCGGCGGAAAGGCTGAGAAGGGCGGCCGTCTTGAAGGCGGACGGTGCAAAGAAGGCAGCCATCCTGAACGCGGAAGGCGACAAGCGGTCCAGGATCCTTCAGGCTGAAGGCCTGAGACAGGCAAAGATCCTGGAGGCAGAGGGAGAGAGAATGGCCATCATCCTACAGTCCCAGGGTGAGGCGCAGAAGTTGCGCATATTGTCCGTCGGTGCGAGCCCGCTTGACTCGAAGGCTTTGACGGTCCTTACCCTAGACACCATCAAATCGCTTGGCAATGGCCAGTCCACGAAGTTCATCTTCCCGATGGAACTCACAAGACTGGTCGAAGGCGTCTCGGAGTACCTCGGATCGGCCAGAACGGTTCCGGAGAGAGCCATAAGCAGCATGGAGGAGATCGAACGGTCGGTCGGAAAGGCGGACGATGTCCTCGGCCCGATACCCAAGCCCGACGAACTCCGCCGTGACCTTAGGTCCTTGGAAGAAGTGATGGAGAAGGAGAAGGCGGAGATGGAGCAGATCGCTGACCCCCGCGGCAAAGGCGGTCCCTCCAAGAACGTTCCTGAGCCTGAAGGTTAGTGGATCGATCGAAACCTCTTACATCCTTCCTATTTTTCAAGTTCCTTCATTGCTTACAGGGGTTTCTCATCAATCCTGGTCCTCTTCTGAGTATCCGAATTCAGAGATGAGGGATTCCTGCCTCACGGGCACTGATGGCAACATGACGACGAACTTGCGGCCTTTCTTCCAGTCCCCACTGACCTTGCTCTCGAGCCAAATGCGGCCATGGTTGCTCTCCACGATAGTGCGGATTAGGTAGAGCCTCAGGTCGTCGATGGTGCTCTGGTTCTTGCCCCTCTGGGGGAGATTGAAAGTATTCGCCTTGGTCTTGTTCTGGGTCTCCTTGACATTGTCCTCGAACACTATCTTGTGATACTGCTTCCCGCCTTCATACGCCTCGGCGATCTCGATCTTGAGGACGAGGCTCTTGTCCATGAGAGAAATGCAATCATCGAATAGATAGGAGAAGGCGTCCGCCAGC
>JACXTO010000034.1 GCA_016919565.1 Methanomassiliicoccaceae archaeon
GCGGCGGTCATTCCGGTGTAGAGCCCCCCTCCGCTCAATGGCTTCGCCTGGCCTGCCGCGTCCCCGACGATCAGCGCTCGGTCGGCGTAGGTCCTCGGGGGGAATCCGATGGGTATCACTCCCGAGATCTGGTCGATGACCTTGACATCATCGAGCTCCAGGGTCTTCAGTAGCGGCTGGAGGTATTGGTTCGGTGTTCCATTGCCTTGCGAGATGCACACCCCCACCCTCACGAAATCGCCGCAGGGTATCCGCCAAGCGAAAAAGCCGGGAGCGACCTTGCTGCCAACATAGACATCCAGAACGTCCGATCGGTCCGCCATGTCAAGGTCGACCTGGAGCCCCTTTACCCTCTCTCTCGCCGATTGCAGTCCAGCGATTTCCGAGACGCGGGATTTGTAGCCGTCCGCCCCGATCAAAATTGTGGCAGAGCATTTCTCCGACCTCCCATCCCTCACGAAGCGTGCCTCCACCCCGTCAGGCTTGATGGCTGCCCTGGTCATGCGGCTGCCTGTGAGTATATTCGCCCCTGCGTCGGTTGCGATCTCCGCGCAGCGCTGATCGAACGCGTGCCTTTCCACGACCAGCGCCTTTGTCTCCTTCGACCTGAAATCGATGACCTTACCAGCTGGAAAATGGAACCTCGCCCCCCGGATAGCGCAGAGCACCGACCCATCGGCCCGGGCCATTTCCACCACCCTCGGCGCCACCAGGCCAGTGCACTGGACTGGCCTCCCGATCTCTTGGTGCTCCTCGAGGACCGTGACGAGAGCACCCTTGGCCGCATTTGCCGCGAAGCAACAGCCTGCCGGTCCGCCTCCTACGACCAACAGCTCGGATTCCATCGTCCCATTGAATCCTCGGTCAGATATTAGGTTTCTCCTCATCCCCCGCCATATTCCTCCGGGTCGACAGGAAATACAGGCTGACCATGGCCAGCAAGCCAGCGACCAGGAGCAAAGGGAGGGGCAGAGAACCGATATCCATCGCCAATATCAGGAAGAGCACGAGCAACGAGCTGATCATTACCAGAGCGATGAAGAATAGGATCCGCCAGAACGAGCGGACGGTCGCCGATATGACGCCCTTGGATGGCAAACCGCTCTCGTTCACCCTGGCATACAGGCGGCTTGACAGCAATGCCTGATCGCCGATGAGAAGGCAGGCCAGACCGAGACCGAGCACGGACCAGGCGCCTGCATATCCAAGGCCGGTCCCAATCACGCAGGCACAGCACTGGAATACCAGCTGCGACCCTGCGAAAGCGGAGAATGCGGTCCGGTGATGATAGTAGGCCGACACGATCGAGGCCATCGCCAGGGGAAGGGAGACTGCCATCACGGCCACCTGCCACGATCCGGCGGTCAGGGCGATCAGGACGGCCGCGACTGCCAGTTGTTCCACCATGCATATCGCCAAGGCGAAACGAAGCATCCCTCTCAGGTTCGGAGACGCGGTCGGGATCCTCTCACCTCCAGCAGATTGGCCGATAACGAGGTCCCGATCTCCCAGTCGATCACCCGGCAGTACCTTCCCAGTCTAGCCAGGACATCATGGCGCTGGGCTTTCTTCAGCCGAATGGCCAGCTCGGCATGCGGGGAACCGTGGAGGGAGGCGGCCTGCAAGGCGATGGGCGAGGGCGAGATGATCATCATTTCCTGCTTTCTGACTAGCAAGTTCTCGACCGCGCCTAACATTCGCGCCTCCTCCAATGGGCTCACCATGAGGAGCATCGCGGTGCGTGGGAAGTAATGCTCCAGCATCATGTTCAGCCCTTGAAGTGACCTGACCTCTCCGGCCCTGGCGTTCAGCAACGCGTCGTTCATCCTCAGCAGCTGGCGCTGGCCCGGGGCGAGCTTCACGACCTCGATGAACTCCCCCAGGATGATCATCCCTACCCGGTTCCTCTGTCTGAGCAGGTGCGCGGACACCGACGCAGCCGCATCGACGCAGGCGTCCATCAGCATTGATGAGGAGAGCTGTCCTGGGGCAATGCTGCGGCCATCCACGATGATCACCACGTCCCCGCTCCTCTCATTCTCGAACTCATTCGTCAGCAGTCGGTCGGTGCGGGCCGAGGCCTTCCAATTGATATGCCGGAGCTCGTCCCCGTCGGCGTATTCCCTAACCCCATAGAAGTCGAGCCCGGGCCCCAGCACCTTGGAGGGGACGTTGCCCACATGCATCCTGACTCGATGTGGTCGCAGGTCCGCCTTCTTCAGGTCCTGTATCCGGGGCATGACCTTGACCTGGCCTCCCTCCGCGATGGGAATGTCCACGAAGCTCATCTGCCCCGGATCGTTCCACCGCACCCTGAGGTCGTTCCAGACGTAACGGCCCCTCCGATTGAACTTGACCCGATATTCGGCGGTGCAGGATGACCTGGCCCCCAGGCTCATTGGGAAGACGTTGCTGCCGGAGGTCAGCTCGACCCCTCCCGGAAGGGCATCGATCACCTCCGCGAAGTCGAGCCTCTCGCCTAGGTTCTCGATGTGCAGGGTCATCTTGAGCTCGTCCCCCTCGAACGCGCTGTCCGCTTCCAAGACCCTGTGGACTTTCAGATCGATGATCGGCATGCGGTGCAGCCAGATCCCGAAGTAATAGAAGAGCATCAAAGGTATGACCAGGCTGACGAGCTCCCAGCGGCGGACGACGAGTCCTATGAGCAGGAACGTGAACGTCAGGGCCAGTATCCCGACCGACGCCCGCGAGCGCATTCAATCTACCTTGGGGACCGGCACGGTCTTGAGGATCGACTCGATGACGGTCTCGGGCCTCACTCCTCTTATCCAAGGGTCCGCGGCCAGAATCAGTCGGTGGGAAAGAGCAGGCACCGCGACGGCCTTGACATCGTCCGGCAAGACGTAATCGCGCCCGAAGAGCGCCGAACGGGCGGTGGACAGCCTCATCAACGCCAGCGAACCGCGGGGACTTGAGCCGACCTGGACCTGGGAGTGCTTTCGCGTGGCGTCCACGATGCTCACGATGTACTGCTCGATGTCATCATTGACATGCAGCGCCTCGAGGTGCCTCTGCATCTCCAGCAGTTTATCGGGAGAGCATACCGCCCCCAGCTCGACCTTCTCATGTCCCCTCTCTCTGCGCCGTCTAAGTATCTCCCGCTCCTCCTCCATGGAGGGATATCCGACCGCGGTGCGGATGAGGAAGCGGTCGATCTGCGCCTCCGGTAACGGATAGGTCCCCTCGTACT
Source organism: Methanomassiliicoccaceae archaeon (assembly GCA_016919565.1). Lineage (GTDB taxonomy): Archaea > Thermoplasmatota > Thermoplasmata > Methanomassiliicoccales > UBA472 > FEN-33. The sequence goes on from JACXTO010000034.1 coordinate 3,212, forward strand.
CGATCGGGTTCTGCGTCGCGAGAACGATGAACGGGTTCGGGAGGCTCTGGGTCTCGCCCTCGAGGGTCACCTGCCGCTCCTGCATCGCCTCCAATAGCGCCGATTGCGTCTTCGGAGGCGCCCGGTTGATCTCGTCCGCCAGAAGGATGTTGGCGAAGATCGGCCCTTTGCGCATCTCGAACTCGCCGCTCTTCCGGTTCATGATGTAGCTCCCGGTGATATCAGCGGGCAGAAGGTCCGGGGTGAACTGCACTCTCTTGAAGGAGCAGCCAGCGGCCATGGCGTAGCAGTTCGCCATCATCGTCTTGGCCAGTCCGGGGTAGTCCTCGAACAGGACGTGGCCGTTGCACAGCATGGCCAGCATGACCCTTTCCAGCACCTGTCGCTTCCCGACGATGGCCTTGCCGACCTCGTCCATGATCGCATTGCAGGTTCTCTGCAGCTCCTCCGCTTGCATCACATTTCCTCCAAGAGTTCTAGGATTCTCGAATAACGATTGGGAAAGGCAGATATCAATTCCCGCTGCCTTGTCGAGCCATACAGCTCCGGGGCGTATGATCCCTTCAGCTCTGCGCTCAAAAGGAACCTCAGCTCCGGTTGGACGACCTCGTCTTCCAGCCAGATCGGGTCGGAGGCCATGTCCATGATCTCCGAGCGGGACATATGCTTGCGGAGCACTAGACGGTCCACCAGCAGCTCCTTGAGCTCCTGAAGCGCGAGCATCTGGCTATATGGATTCCCTTCGAAGGCCAGGTCGAGTTCCTCGACGCTCGCCTGCAACGGGTTCTTCGACTCGGGCGGCTTGCGATCTTCCGCAATGGCGGGATGGTCTCGTCCCTTTGTCTTCAGGGAGCGGCTGACGAGGACGATTGCGGCGATGGCGAGCCCGAGCATGAGCAGGCCGAACCGGAAGTTGGGGTCGACCAAGGCGAACTGCATCGCCATCACAAGGAGCAGTATCAGGATGAGCAGCGCTCCTACCTTGATGAGGTAGTTGATCGGATTGAATTCCCCGCTCCGCAGCCTCGATAACCATGCGCCCCAGCGCGTCGAGCCTGCATATTCACTTTCAAGCGGCGGTTCTTTCAAGCCCTGCCTCCCTGCCATTGCCCTTGGAGGCTAACGCCTCGAAAGCCCTCAATGCCCGATCCCGTTCAGCGTCGCCCATTGGGTGTCGGCTATACCATGCCTCTTCGTAAAGTGAGGTTAGTTCGGTGAGCGGGTCTTTCGGCCAGCCGAGATTCCGCTCGGCCATTTCCGCCACTTCCCTGGGCGTCAGGGGCTTCAGGTTCCTTCCACCTTGACCCAGGATTCTGGACATCTGCTGATAGGTCCGCACTATCACGCTTCGCGGGTCCTCTCCAGCGAAGAGGTCCATTCTCGCTTGGTGAATGGCCTCCGTCGCCTTCTCCTCGAGGACGAGTTGCGCCCTGTGCCGGCGCAGTGGCGTGGACCGGTCATGCTTCATTGCCACGAATGCGAAGGCAATGACGAGCACCCCTAAGATGACGAACAGTGCACTCGTCCAGCCGGTGCCGTCATTGATCACGGGGTTCTCGCCGCCCTCATCCGGGGTCGGGCCGGTGCCCGGGTCCGTTGGACCGTCCGCGATCCCCTGGACCTGGTCGACGGCGAGGATGGCCAGGATGAGGAAGCCAATGAGGATCAGCGTGACAACGAGACTGTTCTTCCTCGGCTCATTGGACTCCCGTCCCTTCATCCTGGTCCTCTTCTTGAGAAGGTTGTAAGCGAAGATAGCTACCCATATGATCGCCAAGGCGTACATCAGCGCCATCGTGATCTCCCGGATCTCGGGTCCCAGGCCTTGCGAGCCTTGACCGAGGTCGAGATGGCGGATATTGGCGACGATGATCCCGATCGCCAAAAGGCCGACGATGAAGACGATTGAGACCTTGAGGAGTCTGCGGTCCTCCCGCGCGCTCATCATGCCAGATGGTACATCCTCATAGCTATAAAATCAATTCTTCCCTCCACGGCGATCGGCCATGACAGCTGGCAGGATGCCGCCGTTCACTGCTTCGCGACCTTCTCCCAATCCTTCTGGAATCGCTCGATGCCGATGTCAGTGAGCGGATGCTTGAAC
>JACXTO010000207.1 GCA_016919565.1 Methanomassiliicoccaceae archaeon
CCCTAAACCTGGCCCAGTATATCTCCGACCTGCGTTCATGCCAGTCCAAGATCCGGGAGAAGTTGCAGAGCGTGGTGGACATGATGTCCTGCACCAGCACCATTTTCGCCCCGATCGTTCTTGGCATCACCGGCAGCCTGTTCTCGTTGGTTGGTACCGTGTCCCCCGGTTCCGGCTCGGCGCAGAGCATGACGATGATCGGTGGGATCTACGTCGTGGAACTGACCTTCATCGTCTCGTTCTTCACTGTGTTCCTGCTCGGGGGAAAGAACTGGACCGAGGTCGCCTACCGGTTCTTCACCAAGGCGCCGGTGGCGGTATTGGTGTTCATTTCAGTTTCACTAGCCGCTCGGGGAGGCCTGACCCAACTTCTGTGACCCAGAAAATGTCCTTTTCGTCGGCGTTCAGGATCTCGATGGATAGATGCTCCTCGTTATGCTTGGTCATGATCCGGTCGATGCGTTCCCTCTCGGAGTCGACCAGCCTCACCTCCAACGTTCTCGTCGAATCGATGAAATGGACGACTGGCAGGTGTCCGTCCCGAACATGGATGTTGTTCTTGCCCAGCGTGCATCCGGTGGTCATCTGGACGCCGTCGATCAGGCAAGACATGGGTGGGTGCTTGCCTGTGAATACGACCGCGGTCATCTTGCCTTCGAACCTCGCGCGCGCCAGCTTCCCCATCCGGTAACCGATGACGACGTATGGTCCAAGGTGGCCATGGAAACGTTTCAGCGGGATCAGCTCTTCAGGCAGGTCGGTCATGCTCAGCGTAAATCAATTCGAGCTAGATGAACATTGCTTATTTGGCCCGAACTTTAAACGGCTCAGTGCCACATCGCAGACGGCCAGAGCCGTCGGGGACGTTCAATTGCTTTGACCATGGGCAGGTCAAATTGAAAAGGATTATCTAGCAGGCGGCGACTGCTTGGGGCTGGATGCGAAGCCGAAGGACGCCGTTCCAGAAGTGGAAGATCACGATGCTGGCGATATTCGTCGCCTGGCTAGCCGTGATACTCATCGCCCCGTTTTCGCTTCCGAACGGCAGCGTGAAGGACCTGTCCGGCGCCGTGGGAAGGCTGGACAACCCGGGGCAGGAGGCGAGGATGAATCTGTTTGCCCAGGCCGTGTACACGATGGGAGACATCGAGTGCCACCAGATAGCGGAGCGATCGTTCTATCTCAACGGCAACGAACTCCCGATATGCTCCAGGGACGTGGGGATCTCGATCGGGCTGCTGATGGGCATGGCGATCGGGCTGCTATACGTGAGGCGGATCAATCCGCTCCTGCTTGCGGTCGGTCTGCTGCCCATGGTGTTGGACGGCGGGATGCAGGCGATATCCAGCTACCAATCCAACAATACACTGCGGATCGTGACCGGTCTCATCGCCGGAGCTGCCATGGCTCTGCTCCTCTGCGAGTTCGCAGCGAGATACCTTGAGGTCGGTCCCGATACCGACCGGAATAAAAAGAAGCCAGACAATGCTTCCGAAGACAAGGTATGAGGTCTTTGTGTCGCGTAGAAAAGAGCTTATCGGACAAAATCTATATATAGAGAAGTCCCAATTGGAGTCGTGACAGAATTAGTCTGTTCATCCTTTTACCAATTCTGGAAGGTGTGATGTATGGTAGAGGCTACAAAGACGGGTACGACCACCATAGGAATCGTCAACAGTGACGGAGTAGTGCTAGCTTCAGAGCACCGTGCGACCATGGGCAACTTCATCGCCCACAAGGAGACGCAAAAGGTGTTCAAGATCGACGATAACCTTGGACTTACCACGGCAGGACTGGTCGGCGACGCGCAAGTGCTCGCCCGCTACGTCAAGGCAGAGGTCGAGCTGTACAAGCTCAGACGCCAGGCGCCAATGTCTGTCAAGGCTGCGGCCACATTGATGTCCAACATCTTGAGGAGAGGCGGGGGATCCCAGGGCTTCTTCTATGTTGGACTTATTGTCGGGGGGCATGACGCCGAGGGAGGCCACGTGTACTCCCTGGACGCTGCCGGTGGATCGATCCCGGACAACTATATTTCCGTCGGCTCCGGTTCGCCGTATGCCTACGGTGTCCTCGAGGACCACTACAAGAAGGACCTGCCCTTGAGCGACGCCATAGACCTGGCCATCCGCGCGCTGAACGCCGCCATGAAGCGGGACTCGGCAAGCGGTGATGGAATGGCGATCATCACCATAACCAAGGATGGTTATGTGGAGGTCTCCGATGAGGAGATCTCGAAACGCGCTTCGCGCATGGGCATAAACGTGCCCAAGCCGAACTAAACCCCTTACCCAAACGTTTTCTTGATTGTTTAATACCCAAACAAAGTTGATTTTCATGAGCGCCGAGAGAATTCTGGAAGATGCCCGAGAACAGGTACGCAAGATAGTGCCTTCGCACATCAACATCACCTCGATAGACTTCGAGGGACCGGTAGTGGTCATCTATACCAAGGACATGGATGCCTTCGCCTCCAACAACGACATCGTCCGCCAGCTGGCCCAGGGGCTCAGGCGGCGGGTCGCGATACGGCCGGACGCGTCATTGCTGGCCGATCCGGACGTGGTGGAGAAGAGGATCCGGGAGATCATTCCGGAGGAGGCGCAGATCACCGATATCTTCTTCGAGCCGGAGACCGGCGAGGTCACGATCGAGGCGATCGCACCTGGCCTGGTCATCGGAAAACAGGGCGCCATTCTTAACGAGATCAAGAAGGAGGTAGGTTGGGCACCGAAGGTCGTTCGCGCACCGCCGATTCCATCCAAGACCGTCTCCGAGATACGCTCCTATCTGAGGCATGTCCAGACGGAACGGAAGGATTTCCTCAGGAAGACCGGCAGGAAGCTGGCCCGGCAGAAGTACGAAGGCGAATCCTGGATACGGTTGACGGCATTGGGCGGGTTCCGCGAGGTCGGTCGCTCGGCCTCACTATTGTCGACCAGGGACTCGAAGATCCTGATCGATTGCGGGGTCGATGTCGGTTCCGATGGTGCCACCCCATATTTCAGCGCACCGGAGATCCAGCCGCTGGACCAGATCGACTGCGTGGTCATCACTCACGCCCACCTGGACCACTGCGGCCTGCTGCCGGCACTGTACAAGTACGGTTACGATGGGCCGGTATACTGTACCGCGCCTACCCGGGACCTGATGTCCCTGCTGC
>JACXTO010000035.1 GCA_016919565.1 Methanomassiliicoccaceae archaeon
TCATACGCCTTCGACAGCTCGGGAAAGAAGAGATCGTAGCAGACGCACGCGCCGTACTTCCGGCCGAAGAGATCGAACATCGCCGGGCTCTCGCCAGGGGTGAAAAAGAACTTCTCTTCGAACGGGCCGAAGTTGGCCAAGTTCACCTTGTCGTACACCTGAACATCGCCGTCCGGGTCCACCGCCACCGATGAGTTGTGCATCAGTCCCCGGACGTCATCGTTCCAGGTCGGCATGCCGAAGACGATGGCGCATTCCCGTTCCTCGGCCATCCCGGCCACCCGGGTCACCGATCGCCCGTCGATTCGCTCTGCCAGCTTGAACAGCTGGTCCCTGCACATGTAACCGGTCAGGAACAGCTCCGGGAAGACGTAGATGTCGGCCTCGGCCTGCCCCAGGCAGGCTTCCATGCGGCGAAGGTTCTCCGCCTTGTCCCCCAGGACGCAATGGGTCTGAGCGAGCGCGATCCTTGTCATAGCAGCAGCCGATGGGATTCGCGGCGGTGATATTTAGACTCACGCGAGAAAAACGATAAGGGAGTGAAGGACATACACTGCCGTATGCGCCCCCAGCTTCGCGAAATGACGGACGTCGTCATCAAGGAATTCATCCGCCAGAAGGTCGAGGAGAGCGGCGCCGCAGGCGTGGTCATCGGCCTGAGCGGCGGGATCGATTCCGCGGTGGTGGCGGTGCTTTGTGCCAGCGCCATCGAGGCGGAGAAGGTGCTCACCATCTATATGCCCTCGGTCATATCCCCGACCGAGGACGCAAGGGACGCGGAGGAGCTCGCGCTCAAGTTCGGCATGAAGCATAAGGTGATCGGCATCGAACCAGCGGAGGACGGCTTCCGATCGATGCTACCAGAGCTCAAGGGCGACAAGCGATTGCTGGGCAACTGCATGGCGCGCTGCCGGATGGCCGTGCTCTATCACTTCGCGAAGCTAGGCAATAGATTGGTCATGGGAACGAGCAACAAGAGCGAGCTGCTTGTTGGTTACTTCACCAAGTTCGGCGACGGAGGCGCGGACTTCTGCCCGATCGGCGATCTGTACAAGACCGAGGTTAGGCAGCTGGCACGCAAGATCGGTGTCCCGGACAAGTTCGCGCAGAAAGCGCCATCAGCCTGCCTATGGGAGGGGCAGACGGACGAGGCAGAGCTGGGGATATGCTACGACGACCTCGACGCCGTCCTTTTCGGGATCGAGAACGGAATGGAGCTGGATGACATCGCCCGCCGGAACATGATACCGGAGGAGAAGGTGGAGATGGTCTGGAAGCTGCACCAGAATTCGGTCCACAAGCGCAAGATGCCGCTCATACCCAAGGTCGGAGTGCGCACTATTGGGCTGGATTGGCGGGAGTGAGCCCCGTCGCAGATTCCATCGCTCTGAGGAAGGCCCTCTGGTCCAGCGAGTCGAAGACGATCTGGTCGGTCTTCTTGCCCAAGGCCCAATTGAAGCGACGGGGATTCCTGAGCGTGAGCCGGATGAGGTTATGGCGCTGCGTCGTCACGTAGATCGAGGTCCCTTTGAAATCGAAGAAGACCCCGGTTCGCCTCGGCCCCCTCTCCAGGAGGCTGACCGATCGGATCTCGCTTCTAGGTATGGCAGATCGGAAGAGCCAGCCCTGCCGGAGCACCAGCTCGTCGTCGGTAAGGGCGTGGTCCGTCAAGAATGGTGAAATCCCGACGGTCAGCACCAGGATGGCCGATGCCAGGATCGCGGCCAACGAGGAAGCGAGGTCGAAGCCGAAGCTCAGCAAGACGATGAGGTCGAGGAAGACCATTCCCACGAGCAGCAGGATGAGGGGTGGCAGGAAGGCACCTTTGTTGTAGCGAAGAACGATGTCCGTCATCGGCACGGGAAGATGACCTATTGTCCAGATATTTCTTCTCATGCCACTGTCCGGTCGAAAAACCGCGAAAGATTTAATAACGGTCGCCTTATTGTGCCCCTTACACGCTCCCGTAGTGTAGCGGCCAATCATGAAGCCCTCTCGAGGCTTCGACTCGGGTTCAAATCCCGACGGGAGCACCAAACTTCTATCCATTTATCTTCATTACTTCGTCAGTCAGCAGGGATTGAACGCAAGTCCTTGCTCATTAGTATCCTCCCGCAGGGGAAGGATAAGCACTATGGCCTTATGTTGAAAAAGGCGTCTTCAAGGCCAATTGCTTTTGAATAATAGGTCGCCTGGTCAACTGAAAGGTGAAAAGAAGGGGTTTTAGCTTCGCTCTCATTACGATTGGAGCGAACGGTCACAGTGCCAGGACCACCACTCCCAGAGAGACCAAGAGCGCCCCGAACAGGAACAGGATGATCACGGTGAACACGATGGCCAGGATCGCGATCCCTAGAGCTCTGAGCCAACCGACGTTGAACAATATCTTGTAAAGTCCCAGGAAGGCCAGGAAGCTCACTATTGAAGCGACGATCACCGCCGTGCTCGAACTGGTGAAGGTGTCCGTCACCAGGTAGGTGAGCGCGTAGACGATCACGAAGACTATGCCGCCCAGGAGCATGCCGAGCATAGCCCCGCCCATTGTCGCCTGCCCACCAGTAAGCACCTTCGCCGCCAGCCATAGGGGAATCGAGACAATTACCCAGCCGATAAGCAGGACGATTATTGCAATGATCAATGCTACCAAATCCATTTGCTTGCCTCCATGGCGATCATATCGCCGGAATATCCATTCGAGGCACCCGTATTAAAATCAATTGCTCGGCTGAATTCAATCCTGGGCTCCAGGCAACGAGCCAAGCAGATTGGAAAGACGCATTTCTTCTATTGATCAGCCGCTTGGGCGCCATTCGCTTTGGCGGTGAGGATGCTCCTGAACTTAACTATCGTCCTCTCCATCTCCTTCGATCCGATGGGTTTGATGATGTAATCGTCCGCGCCGTGAGCCTTCGCGTTCATTTCGTCCTCCGGCGAGCTTGACCCAGTGTAGATGGCGACATATGTCTTGGCAAGATGCGCTCGTTCGATGAACTCGAGCACCTCGTGGCCGTTCTTCTTTGGGAGATTGATGTCCAACAATATCAGGTCGGGAAAATCCATCTGATATCTGATGAGCTTCTCCAACGTCGAGATCGCGATCTGCCCATCGCTTACCGTGGTGATGTTTATGGGAACGCCCGTCTCCCTCAGGAGCTCCGTGGCAAGCAGCGCATCAGCTGGATTGTCTTCCACCAGGAGCACGCTGACCGGATGATTGTTCATGGACACCTAGGAATGGAGCCGAGGAGGATGAGACTTCGTTCATCCACTTCATGCGGCTAGATTCTCCCCTTCAACCATTTAATGCCTAATTAAATCAACGTTCATGCCTCGTATTGGGCACCAATGATCCGGTCATGCTCCTTCACTTCCCGCAGACGACCCAACCACCGTGAGCCTCACAGATGGAAAATCATTATTAGGGTTCTGCCATTGTACGTCATTCTCAAGTGAGCAGAGGCGTTCTTAATGTCAGAATCAATGAGATGGGACCTGTCGCAGCTCGTCGAGAGCACGGAACCGGAATCAATCGTCAAGGGATTGGAGGAGGCCGTGCAGAAGGCCGGTCGCTGGAGGGATCGATATCAGGGCAAGATCGCGTCCCTAGGCGCGAGCGAGGTCCTGGAGCTCCTCGA
>JACXTO010000208.1 GCA_016919565.1 Methanomassiliicoccaceae archaeon
GTGGCGAATTGGTCGCCTGCTTAAGGGTCCATGAGCGAAGGCAACTTTGGCATGCCAGCGGGCTTCAATTCGCGGGGTGCGTTTCTCGACCGCTGGTTTTAGTATCACGACCTTGCTTCGAACCTAGATGCCTCCCCCCATCCGACCGGACCATCAGGACGACGACCGTCTCGAGAGATCGAGAAGGATCGATTGGCTGGACGTCGACGGGATCGTTGGATCGAGCTGCATGGTCGTTGGGGCCGGCGCGTTGGGCAATGAGGTGGTCAAGGACCTGGTGCTGTCAGGCGTCAGAAGGATCACCTTGGTCGACATGGACTCCGTGGTGCGATCGAACCTGAACCGCTGCATCTTCTTTCGCGAGGAGGACGCGCTGAGGGGAAGGATGAAGGCGGAGGTCGTTGCCGAAAAGGCGGAGGAATTGGACCCCTCGTGTCATATAACCCCTTTGGTCGGAAAGGTGCAGGAGATCGGGCAGGAAGAGATCAAGCGGCACAAGCTGATCTTCGGCTGCCTCGACAACATCTCCGCCCGCCTCCACGTGAACGCCCATGCCTTCTTCCATCGCATCCCGTACGTCGATGGCGCCACCCAGGGGACGACTGGGAAGGTCCAGGTCGTTTTGCCTCCTGACGGGCCGTGCCTGCAATGCGCGATGAACCGCTCGCACCTGAGGATCATGGAGAAGAGGTTCAGCTGCACCGGCAACGACATGACATTCTTCGAGCCAAAGATGGCGGCGGAGATAACCACCACGAGCGTTGTCGCGGCAACGGAGGTAAGGGAGGGCCTGAAGATCCTGAGCGGAAGGACGGACCGATGCATCAGGAACGTTTGGTACTATGACGGCCTTGCGAACCGCTCCGATGTCCTCGAGGTGGACCTGGACCCGGGATGCAGCGTTCATATGCGATAGGTCTTCTCATCCAGATGCCTCCAATGTAATTATCAGTAAGCTAACTGTGATGAGTGCCCTTTTTGAGCCTTAATCCACTCGCTCTTACGGTGAAACTGAATGTCGGTGCGTGTTAGAGTAAGGAACGCTGAGACCGGCAGTACCGTCGATATGGAGCTCGAGGAGGAGAATACCGTCCAAGAGATCATCGAAGGGGCTGCTGGCTATTGGGAGAAGGATGCAGGCGCATATGTGATCCGCAAGGGAAAGAAGCTCCTTCGGGGACAACAGACCGTGCTTGAGGCCAGCATCACCCACTCGGACGACCTGGAGCTTATCCCGGACCCGGAAGGCGGCTAAGGATGCCATTGCCTCGGGAGATCCTGGAGGCGCGACTGAAGAATGAATTGGCTATTTGCCAGCGCTGCCTGAGGCATCCGATCCATATCGGAGAGGAGACTTTCGAGGAGTATCCCATCATCGTAGAGATCAGCCTGCTCCAGATCCCTGGCTATGAGCTGGTGGAGGGGGAGATCAAGCGTCGCTATCATCATCGCTTCAAGATGGAGATCAGCGACGAGTACCCTTTCGTTAAACCTTATGTCGTATGGCAGACCCCGATCTTCCATCCGAACATCATGATGCCCGCGGACGGCGGCTTTCTCTGCAACAAGCTTCTTGACGATTGGAGCTTCAACTCGACGTTGCTGATGTTCATCAAGGGGATCGAGTACCTCCTGCTCAACCCCAATCCCACCAGCCCGTTCGGTACGGAGACCTGCACCGCCGCCGCGCAGCATTTCAACACTGTGAAGAAGCCCCAGCCGCCGATGGTCACGGCGCCACTGCCCAAGGTGGTGCGCTCGCATTGACCCCGACGATCCTCGGAGGGAGGCAGCCTGACATCGAGAACCGCCCACCTCCGCCCAAAGAACGCACCACGGAACACAAGTGGCTCGTCGAGCCAGGACAAAGGAATTCACCAGACCCTGAGCCTGGATGCAAGCCGCTCTACATCTCCAAGATCGCCGAGGAGAAGATGCGGAACCACGCCGCCAGCAAGGTCCATGAAAGGCTGGAGGTGATGGGATTGATGCTAGGCCAGGTGTTCATTCATGAGGGCGTCGAATACACTATGGTCAGGGATGTCGCCACCACCGATCTGGATGCCAGCTCCACGCGGGTGAGGTTCCGCAGGGACGGCTTCGAGAAGCTCTTCGCCTCATTGGACGACATCGGGTTCGACCACATCGTGGCCGGATGGTACCACTCCCACCCAGGCCATGGGGTCTTCATGTCGCCGACGGACGTGGACACCCAGAAGGTCATGTTCAGCTCCTCCTTCCATAGGGCGGTGGTGATCGACCCCATCAACAAGGAGATAGGAGCCTACCGATTGGGACGGATCGATGTCGAACCGGTACCGTTCGCGATCTACTGGGAGGAGCATCAGAATCCCTACTACGGCACGTCGGTGAGGAAAAGGGCCTTGTCCGATTGAGCTGAGTCGATCAGACGCTATACCCAAATGGCGTGCCGCTTGTACATGGATTGGGCGGTCTGGCCCAGCTTCAGCATCAGTTCCGGCACGATCGAATCGAGGAATATGAATGTCGCATCCTCGAACAGTGTGCCCATTGGTGCCACATCCACCTTCTTCTCGTTGCGGTGCGGCGCGATCTCCACGGTTATCGATGACGCCCGGGCTAGCTTAGAATGATGCGAACTGGTTATCGAGACGACCGTGGCGCCGAGGCGGCCGATGATGTTCGCGGTCTGCAATGCCGACCAAGTCTCCCCTGTGTTGGAGATGATCAGGACCAGGTCGTCCCTCTCAACGATCGGGGTGGTGGTATCGCCAATGAAATGCACATCGAGGCCCATTTGGACCAGGCGGACGGAGAATGCCTTGCCGACAAGACCGGAGCGACCTACCCCGTAGATGAAGATCATCCGTGCCTTGATCAGGGCGTCGACCACTGAGTCCGCAGCAGCTGGATCGATGCGTTCGAGCGTATCCCTGACCTCAGCGAGTATGTATGCGGCCGCTTCCTTCATCTACCGACCCTCTTGATCGTCTATCTCTTTGAGCGCTTTGCCGGTTTCTTCTGGTTAGCGCTCTTGGCTGCCTTCACTGGCTTGGAAGGTTTCTTCGGTGCCAGCTTTGCAATGGGTTTGGCTGGCTTTTTCGGTGCCGGTTTGGCCTTGGACTTCGGGGCCGCCTTTGGCGCATTCTTCTTCGCCGGCTTGGGGGCCTCCTTCTTCGGCTTGGCCTCCTTGGCCTTCACGACCTTCGGCTTCTCGGCCTTCGCCGCCTCCACCTTCGGCTTTGAGGGTTTTGCCCTCTGAGGGCGGGCCTCCTCTTCCTCATCCTCCATATCCTCGTCTTCCTCGTCCTCGCCCTTCTTGGACTTGGTGCCCTTCATGACCTTCTTGGTCAGGATGCGCTCGTAGATGACCTTCATGTACATGGCGTCGTGCTCGAGCAGCGGCGAGGATGAGATGATGGTGATGGCCGGATTGAGCTCGACCAGCATCTCGGCCAATGGCTCGAAGCGCAGGTCGCCCTTCTTGATCGGGGTGACTCGCTTCTCGTTCCCCGCCTCGTGCTCCACTCCGGAGAAATGGGTGTAATAGGAGCCGTCGACGTACCTCTTGGTACGTTCCAGCAGGTCGGCGAAGTCGGCCGATGAGCGGAGCAGGCCGTTCTCGCGCGCATGATAATGAGCGAAGTTGATGACCGGGACGGGACCATCGACGGTGTCGCAGAGCTCCAGGATCTCATCCAGCGAGCCCCATACCTCCTGCCTTCCAGAGGTCTCGATGCCCAGGCGCGCCGGGATCTTGTTCTCCCGCCACCACTCCATCAGCTCCTGGATGTTGTTGGTGATGCGCTCCGTGGCCGCCTTCTTGGACAGGCCCCCGTACAGCCCTATGTGAGTCGTGACCATCTTCCCTTCCATCTGGCTGGTCATCATGCCCGACCAATGGATGGAGTCGATGCTCTTCTTGGTAAGTTCGTTATTGGAGGTCAGGTCCATGTAGTACGGAGTGTGCATCGATAATTCCACATCCAGCTCCCTGCCCATCCGCCCCAGGTCCTTGAGCTCATGCCAGTTCTGCACCAATCCAGAGGAGAGCGTGACCAGGGTGTCCTCCTCCTTGATCTTCTCCTTCAGGTCCGTTATCCTGAGGTCCTTCTTACCTTTCTTCCGAACGATCTCAACGATCAGGTCGCTCTGCAGGTCCAGCGGCGCCTGGCCGATCTCTTCCTCATCGGGATAGCGTTCGATGACGTTGACCCGCACCATCTGGACCTCCATGGCGTTAAGCCCGAGGTTGTGAACGTCCTCGATCCCGTCTTTGAGCGTGCGACCCTTGCAAGAAAGTGGAATACCAGCTGGACCAAAGCGAATCATCTAGACACCCGAGGCAATCCTCAGTAATCAGACCTCATATATAATGCACTTCCGATAGACCTAGAAGCGACGGCGCATCTCCGATTCCTTAAAGGACTCAAAATTTATTCGCCAGACAGATTAACTCGAGCGGCCTGGGAACCCTGCGTTTTTAGGAAAGGTTTATTAAAGGCCTTTCTATTAGAGCCTGATACCCAATGTCGGGAGAGTCAGAACTATGACAAAAACGAAGAAGTCGGACCCGAACCTGGTACTCCTCATCGACGTACTGAAGAAGGAGACCCGGGAGAACGGGGCTGAGATCTGGCGAGACATTGCTCTGCGGCTCGAGAAGCCCAGCCGTAACTGGGCTGAGGTCAACTTGAGCAGGTTGGAGCGTAACGCTAACGAAGGCGACGTCATCGTCGTCCCGGGGAAGGTCCTCGGTGCTGGAACGATCAACAAGAAGTTGACCGTGGCAGCGTTCAGATTCTCTGCCTCTGCAGTGAAGAAGATCGAGGAGGCCGGCGGACGCCAGCTTACCTTTGCCCAGCTGATGAAGGAGACCCCTTCCGGCCGGGACGTCAGGATCATGGGGTGAAGAAATGGTAACGGTAATCGATGCAGACGGCAATGTGATCGGCAGGCTGTGCACTTCCGTCGCCAAGAGGATCCTCAGCGGTGAAGAGATCGTCATCGTCAACGCCGAGAGGGCGATCGTGACCGGTTCCAAGGAAGCGATATTCGCAGGTTACAAGCAGAAGAAGGACCGCGGCAAGGTCATCCACGGACCATTCTATCCCAGGAGGGCGGACCTTATCCTCAAGCGGTGCGTCAGGGGAATGCTTCCCTGGGACCACACCCGAGGACGGGACGCCTACCGCAGGGTAAAGGTCTATGTCGGTGTGCCAAAAGAGTTCGAGGCCGCGGAGAAGGTGAAGCTCATGGGCAAGACCAAGCTTAGCAA
>JACXTO010000036.1 GCA_016919565.1 Methanomassiliicoccaceae archaeon
AGCCACCATCCTTGGTAGGCGTCCTTCAGATCGAGGAAGACGGTGTATTTTGTCGTGGCTGCCTGGTTGTTATCTGGTAGTCGTGCCGGATCCGTTGGCCCAGTCTTGTACACCGAGCTCATCGGAGCGATATAGTTCGGCGCGGCTGGATAGGCGGATGCTGCGGGCGGAGTGGCCTTAATGATGTAACGCCCAGTGTAGTCACTAATCTCCATCGTTCCGACCGTCACGGTGCTCAGTGTGGGGTCAATGTCCTTCGTCACCATCTTGATGTACACCCGGTCCGTGTGATTGAAGTCCTTGCACGGAACGAAGTCGCCTGAGACCTCATCAAGTTTGTATGTGACCAGGGCGGGATAGTCCGCCCCTCCAACATTGATCTGATCGACGATGTTCGCCACCGTTCCTGTGTTGTCCTTCAGCTTCATTTGGATCGGGTATATCAGGCCGACCGATGGCACTGTGAAATTGAACACGTACCTATGGAACGTACCGAAGATACCGCCATATCCGAACGCATCGCTGGACGACGGGGGTGAGAGCAAATTACCGGTCAGAGGATGATAAAGGAGGAAATCGTTCTGCAATGCCAGGTTCGACAGGGCATCGCTGTATACCTCGATAAGCACCTGGTCGCCGACCTCGAAGTTGCGGGTGATGACCATGTCAGGCAGGTGGCGGATGTAGTAGAAGGTCGTCCCTGCCACTCCTCCGGATCCTCCCGATTCACCGCCGGTCGCATCTGGCGGGTAGGTACCGTTCACGAAATAGGAGCTGTAGTTGATGAAGGGGCCGATGTACTGGTCACCGCCAGTCCCACCACCCCTGTACTGAATGCTCAGTGTGATCATTCCGATCACTGAGCGTCCCTGTTCATCGGAAGCGTTAACGATCACGACCTTTCCGTTCCAGGCCTGCAGTGCCGTGGCTGGGCTAGCGACCGTGAAGACCCCGTCACCGTTGGAGTCCGTCATTTTCAATGACGACCAGGCCGCGTTTATTGCGGAAGCGTCGAGATATACGCTGTTCGTGTTCAGGTCGTCATTCGGATCGACCACGCTGACGTAATATGAGAACGAATCGCCGTCATATGTTGGAGATGGGGATGTGCCTCTTGCACCAATGATCGGTGGGGCAGGATTCAAGTTCGATTCCCCACCAGATAGTGTAACGGTATAGACCTCTGAATTCTTGATGGTATCAACCACCATCAGAGAGATCCTGACCTTGCTCGGGTTGCTCCCGGCCGGGAAGACCGAGTTGCCCAGAGTGATACTCCAATCCTCGCCAGCAGTCCATGAATCTCCAATGCTTGGGGAGCTGGCATTGATCTTGTATCGCAACAATGTGGTATCGTTTAGCCAGATGTATATCCCAGTCCCGTCATTTTCCAATTCTTGTCCACCCTTATGGGAGACGATGATGTTGGCAATTCCACCAGTGCTGGGGTTGTATTCCGTTTCCAGGCCGGAGGTCATGTCCGCATAAGCATGCTCTTGCGGAGTCGGCATAGCGGTAACGAACCACATTATGCTCGTGAATAGCGTGACCGTGATGCCGAGGATGAGGATGTTTCCGATGATTTCCGAAACACCGTGCTTGTTCCACTTTGCCCGTCTCTTGATATTGCTCATGAGGATCCTCCTATGCCATAGGTAGGCTGCGCTCAGCTTATCCTGAGTTACTACCAGCTCATTATATAAGAATTAGGTGGTAATTACCTGGTTCCGAACTACCTATTTTACATATCTGGCTCGATGAGATCACCTCATGAAATGCATCTCGGCCGAAGCCCTTCGCGATACCTTGGCTCGTTCTCCGGACGTTGGTCAGAAAAGTAGATATGGCCTGCAGAGCGCTCGGTGCAATGGATGCCTCTAATCGCCCCTAGGGACCGGGTCTTGCTTCACCTGTTGGATGCGCGTGGGCACCGTCTGCACGACCGGCCGACCCAGCAGATGACCCAAGAGGGCGTCTCCGCTGCATTGGGAATGAACAGGACGCACATCACCAGGGCCTTGAAGCCCCTGCTGGATGATGGCCAGGTGGAGTCCAGGAAAGGGCACGTTCCCGGACGGGATCGCAAGTTGACCTATTATGCCCTGACGGAATCTGGGCTTGCGCGGGTCACAGAGGTCATACGAAGCTTCGGGGACGAGAACGTCGAGCTCATCGATGCCTCGGGCTCAAGGAGAAAGACGAAGGTTCGTGATGCCCTCAAGCAGTATCCGGAGATCGGGCGACTCGCCCTAATCGACGCCGCTCAGGAAGGGCAAGCTCTGAAAGCCCCGGGAGAACGCTTCGTCCAAGCGAACACCCAATTCGCGATCGTGGAGCAATTGGAAAGGGAACACCAGATCGAGCAGGCGGCGGCGTTCCTCAGCTCCAGCTCGACGCTGCTGGTGATCATCGCCTCCTATGGCTATGGCTCATCATCGCTGCTGAAGTACGCCGCTTTGGAATTATGGAAGGGACCCCTCTTCTGGTTCGACCTCGAGACCGACGGTTCAGCGAGGAGCGTCGAGGATTCGTTGGATCGGTTCGCAAAGAGACTGGAATGCAAGGACTGGTCTGGGTTGGCCGAGCGGGAGGCACTGCTCTGCTTCGACAACTACTACATCGCGGAGGACCCGCTTGTCGACCTTCTGATCGATATGGTGAAGAGACTGCAAAAAGGGAAGACGAAGATAGCCGTGGCGATGCGGGGGGAGACCCCATCGTACAATCGATTCTACCAACGCCACGACGTCGGGGACGGAACGGCGGTCGAGATCCCCCTGTCGCGATTCGATGAGGCGACCGCCAGGCGGATGCTTGGCTCGGACGTGGATGACGAGGCTTTCCAATTGATCCACATGCTCACCCGGGGCCAGCCTTTGGCCTTGGCCCTGCTCAGGGCGGGGGACGTTGAGGGTCTGAAGAAGATAAGGTTGAGCGAAGAGGTCCGGTTCATGATGTATCTGCGAGACAGAAAGAAAGCGAGCAAACCCTGAGGACCGCGCACCTCTGCTACCGGATCGATAGCACGCATCCTCGAGCTCTCAGAATTCGATCCCGGCGCGAGCCAGAACACCGGCCTCATACGGATGCTTGATCATGCGCATCTCCGTGACCAGGTCCGCTTCGTCGATGAACGGCTGAGGAGCATAGCGGCCGGTCATTACGACTTCCACGCCAGGCGCTCTGGAACGAACGACGTCCATCACTTCCTCGGCCGTGACTATCCCGAAATGCGTCACGACGTTCACTTCGTCAAGTATCACGACGTCGTATTTCTTGCCAGACAGTGCCTCCGTGGCCTTCTTGAGCCCCTGCCTGGCCAAGCGCACGTCCTCTTCGGTGTGCTTCCCCTTGATTATCAGCTGATCCCGACCATATTGGAAGAGATCGATCCCGGAAAGCTTCTTCAGAGCCAATATCTCGCCATAATCCTCACCCACCTTCATGAACTGGATGACGATGACCCGAAGCCCTCGACCCCAGGCCCGCAATGCTAGACCAAGTGCTGCCGTGGTCTTTCCCTTCCCAACCCCGGTGTAGACTTGGACCAGCCCGAGGCCTGATGATTTGGGGCACATCGAGGTGGATATGGTTTGCGCTCTGCTTATTAACATCGAACCTCATCGATGGGCGATGATGGAGATAGAGGTGAAGGCGCCATTGCCCCGCGCAGACGAGGTAAGGGAGAGGGTGCTTGAGCTAGGGGGCAGGGACTTCGGCAGCTCGATCCAGGTCGATGAGTATTTCGCACATCCATCCAGGGACTTCGCCTCCACCGATGAAGCGCTTCGTCTCCGCACCGAGAACGATCTCACGGTGGTCACGTACAAGGGCCCGAAACTGGATTTGGACTCGAAGACCCGGGAGGAGTTCGAGGTCTCGGTGGCCAACCGAGCCACGATGGCCTCGATCCTGGACCGGCTTGGGTTCACTTCCGTCATCAGGATCTCCAAGAAGAGGCAGGTCTATGGCCTGAAAGGGATCACGGTCTGCTTCGATTCCGTTAAGGGACTGGGCGATTTCATCGAACTCGAGATCGACAGCGATGACATCGAGGCAGGGAAGAGGGCCATCTTCTACTTGATGAAGGAGATCGGGGTGTCTGGCAACGAAAGGCGCTCATATCTCGAGCTG
>JACXTO010000209.1 GCA_016919565.1 Methanomassiliicoccaceae archaeon
AATAATGATATGTGCCGATCATGCATAGATGTCGATCCAAAGGACATCGTCTGATTCTGTGATTCTCTGAAATCATGCCTTCGGGCTATTAATCGGAATTGAATCATTTCCATTTGACGAGGATCTCTTCTCGCCGGAACACTCTCAATGCGATGTAGAAGACTATCAGGTCCACAACTAGGATCGCTGCGCCCACCAGTAGCATGTAGGCTTCGTTGAGGACCACTATCCCAGCCAATGCAATGATGAAGAATGCTATCAGAGGGAGCACAACGATGCTCCCGATCTGCTGGGAGGTGCGGACATCGCTGACCCTTGCGGAGATGATCACATTCACCAGGACGCTGAGGATGCAGAATAGGGGCGCGACCAGGAAGACGCCGAGGATCCAGATGTTGTTGGGCAGCATGTAGTAGCCCAGGATCGGATATGTCACCAAGTCGACGATCACTATGGCTGGAATCAATGAGATCCAAGTTACCAGGACCGATGGGATGAAGATGGCCAGGGTCTTGCCGGCCAACAGCTCCGTGTCCGTCGTGGGCGTGGCCAGAAGAGGCTCCAGGGACTTGTTCAGTTTCTCGCCGACGAAGGAGTACGAAGCGATGACGGTTGGAATTACCGCCGGGATCAGAACGAAGAACATCAGTAGCGAATCGATGATCAGGACCAGGTAGGTCTTGGCCTCGCTGTCGGAACCGAGGAACAGCGACCCGGGCGCACTGCTGTCTATCGTCGTTGAAAGTCGCAGATTGCTATGCAGCACCACTGACCCAGCTATCGACGTGCTCGTCAGATTGGAATCCTTGATAACGGAATTGGCAATCGTACAGTTGAAGAACTCGCAGCGGCTCGCGATCACGTTCTCCAGGTTCACGTTGAAGAACCGGATGCTCTCGACGCTGGAGTTCGATTGAGTGCCACCTTGTATCTCCTGAACGACGCTGATCCCGAGGTCCAAAGGGTGATCGGCCGGCGGGGTGGCGAATGTCGATATCGGCACCAGGTATATTATCGGCAGCACCACAGCCATGATTATTGGCATGAGGAAAAGCGAATACAGGATGTACTTGTTCTTCCTGAACTCCGAGAATTCCTTTCTGACGATTATCCAGGACTTCTCGAACCTCATCTTGATCCTCCCATCAGTTTGAGGTAGATATCCTCCAGGCCGTGCTTGACCTCTTGCACACACTCGATCTGCGCCCCCCTTGAGACGAGGGCCGAGACGATCGCGGGATTCTGTTCAGCCGGGTCGACGAGCGAGAACACGATGCTCTTGCCATCAAGGTTGGCATCAAGGACGCCGGGAAGCTGCCGAACGGCCGTCAAATAGTCCTGGTTCGCCTCTTTCAAGCGGACTATCGAGCTCCTTCCAAAGTAGCGACTCGCCAGCTCATCGGGCGTTCCGGTGGCAAGGAGGCGGGTCTTCAGAACCCCGATCCGATCGCACACCCTTTGTGCCTCGTCGAGGTTGTGGGTGTTCAGGAAAATGGTGCGGCCCTCCTTCTTGAGCTCCATCAGGAAATTGCGCACCGTGATCGCTGCTTCTGGGTCGAGAGCCGCTGTGGGCTCGTCCAGGAATATGTAAGACGGCTCATGGATGAGCGCCCTTGCGATGGCTATCTTCTGCTTCATCCCTTTCGAGAACTTTCCGACCGCATCGTTCCGGCGTTCGAATATTCCCAGCCTTTTGAGCATTGCCGATATCCTGACCTCTCGCTCCCTTTCTGGAACCCCGTAAAGCCTGGCATAGAAGTCCAGATTCCTGTGGGCGCTGAGGGATTCGTACATTCCCGGGTTCTCCGGAAGGAACCCGATCATGCTCCTGATCCTGATATGATTGGCTTTCTCGCGAATGTCCAGACCGTCGATGAAGCCAGTGCCACTGGTGACCCCGATGAGGCAGCAGAGCATCCTCACCGTGGTGGTCTTCCCTGCGCCATTCGGCCCCAGGAACGCGAACGCCTCGCCGTCCTTGATCGAGAACGAGACGTCCTCAACGGCGATCGTGCCGTCGAAAACCCGTCCCAGATGCTGCGTCTCGATCATCGCCGACCCTGCTGACGCCAATGGCCAAAGGTATAGAAAGAATTATGGAACCGCTCAATTCCAATGCCTACGGAGCTCGCGCCCATCAAGCCACGCGTCTGGGGGGTCGGGGCACTGCTGCCAGGCGGGTCGGGCAATCAACGATACAAGAGATCGCTACTGTCCCAACCCGATTTGGGTCGGTACAAGATGAATGGCGCTCCCCAATGATCCCATCCCACGAGTCACTTTAAAATAGTGGCCTTCTGGATACACTGATTGACATGCCTGCATAGAAGAGAGCCAGCCGCGATGAGACGTTGGAGTCGATCATCGAGGGTAGGAAGATGGAGGCCTACGTCGAGCACATGACCAAGGAAATGCATGTCTGCTGGATCTGCGAGAAGGTTGGATACAAGAACAGGCAGATGAAGAATATCGGAGGAAGATACATCTGTTTCGATTGTCTAAGACAATTGAAGGAATCGTTCAATTCCCTGGACAAGTGGGAAGCGGAACAGAAATTGGAGAAGGAGATGAGAAGGAAGATCGACGACTCGCTGAAGATGTGAGCGCCTCCACATCATTCCTTGGAAGATAGCCTCGACCCATTTTTGAGGAAGACCTTATGGTAGTTGTCGCAATCGGACGCTACGGGACATTGATCGCAGCGCGGCCGACGGGGAAGACAGACCTTCTGGCCGAAGCGGACCATGAGTG
>JACXTO010000210.1 GCA_016919565.1 Methanomassiliicoccaceae archaeon
AGGGCACCTGAGCCGATGGGTGAGCGAACTGGAGGTCGTCACCTCCGATGGCAAGGTTCTGGCTCTTAGCCACTCGGACAAGAGATTCAGATCATTGTTCGGCAGCGAGGGGCGCCTCGCGGTCATCGTCTCGATCACCCTTCAAGTTCGGCCAAGACCGAAAGCGCCTTTCCCGGCGCTGGTGTTCTTCGACGACCGGGAGAAGGCGATCAAATACGCGACCTTCCTGGCCCAAACGAAAACGCCTCCGCTCGACCTTACCTACTACAGCCCAGGCAAATTCGAGGCGATGAACCGGATAATGGGCCGGTCCCATTTCCCCGCCAAGCACGGAGTGATGTGGTGCTTCGAGAGCAAGGAAGCCGTCCCTTCATGCACCGCCGTGCCGTCGGGTGCAACCCGCGCTGAGACCTATCTGGCAAGCCTGATCTGGAACGAGCGCTTCTTCCCGATGAAGTTCCGCAAGCTCGGGCCGGGACTGATGGGCTCGGAGGTGATGGTGCCGAAGGAGCACCTCGCCGAGGTCGTCTCCAAGGCGGACCAGGTCAGCAGGTCGCACGGCCTATCACCGCTGCTTGAAGTGCACTTCATGCCTGGCGGGGACGGTCTCCTTCTAACTTACTATACTACTGACCAAGCGAAGATGATGCGGTACACCATGGACTCGTTCCGCGGGCTACTCATCAGCAGCGCGCTCATGGAAGCAGGGGCGAAGCCATATTCTCTCGGGGTCTGGAACAACATGTTCGCGGACCAGGCGGACGAGGGAGATATGGCGTCGGCAAAGGCCGAGCTCGATCCCGCCGGCATCATGAACCGCGGCAAGTATCCCCGCTTGAAAGGGCGCATGGGCGGCGTTCCGGCAGCCCTCTTCTCGCCTGGCTTCATGGGCAGCATGCTCCGGATGGTGAACCGGGTCGGACCGGTGTCCACCCCCGCGATAGGCATGGTCTCGAATGCTAAGGCGTTCGACCGCGCCAGTGATGATTTCCTGCTACGGACAGCGGACGAGTGCTCCATGTGCGGCGCCTGCGTCGGCGTCTGCCCGGCGTACCTGCTGACCAAGGATGAGAGGGTGACGGCTCGAGGGAAGCTCCTCGCCGCGCGCCAATTCGTTCTCGGCGACGACATCTCCAAGGAGCATGCGCACCGCATCTCCCTGTGCATGCGCTGCAAGGCCTGCGAGCAGGTGTGCCAGTCAAAGCTCCATCTCATCGACGCGTACGATGAGATCGAGAAGCGTCTGGAGAAGGTGCACGGCAAGGACGTTGACGAGATCAACCGCTTCATCGCGCTGGCGGAGAAGTCGCCTGCCTACGACGCGTTGGTCGACCGAGGTCTGGTGCTAGGCGCTTCCGCCAAGGCCGTCCAGGGAGGTAAGTAGATGTACGAGCGCTATCACGTCCCGAAGAACGAGATGCCTCCGCTGGGCGCCCCGTTCTCCAAATCATCCGTCATCAGGGATGCCCGCTGCATGAACTGCGGCCGGTGCAAGGACGCCTGCATCTACAGCGTGCATGAGCGGTCCACCGCTGACCCAAGGGTCATGGCCGATCCGAAGAGCTACCTGTGCAAGAACTGCCTGCGCTGCGTCGAGGACTGCCCGCAACGTGCGCTTTCGGTCGAATTCTCGAAATCATATCTCGGGCTGGGCGGCGGCCTTTGGACGCCCCAGCGCGTGGTCACCATTTGGAACGAGGCTTGGACTGGCAAGATCCCGGTGTTCGGCGCCGGCTACCGGGGCATGTTCTCCGGAACGGGATACGATTCCATGTGGACCGATATGTCCGAGATCGTGCGTCCGACCAGGGACGGCATCCACGGCAGGGAGTTCATCTCCACGAGCGTCGACCTGGGCAAGAGGGTCGACTATCTCGAGTTCGACGAGGCTGGCAAGCTGACCACGAAGATGCCATGCTTCGTGGAGCTCCCCATCCCCATGATCCTGGACCTCACGCGCCTGGATCTCACTCAGCAGGCGAGGAAGGGACTGATGCAGGCGGCGAAGGCCCTCGGCACGCTGTTCATCTCGCCGGCCGAAGGCGATCTGCCGAATGGAAGGAACGGATCGATGGTGCCGGTGTTCGCCGCCGGCAACACCTCGGCAAAGTTCGAAAGCCCTAATCCAAGAATGGTCGAGGTCGAACATTCCGCTGACTGGATGGCTGACGTTAAGGCTCTCAAGGAGCGCTTCGGTGGCGTGCCGGTCGGCGTGAGGGTGCAGGCGAAGGGCGGCATCGAGAAGCTAGCGATCGAGCTGGCATCGTCCGAGGTCGATATCATACACATTCTTTACGATGAGCAGGGCAGCGAGCCCGAGGGCAGGCTGGCCAAGGATTCGCTGTTGGCGATCAACCGCGCTTTGGCGACGGCGTCCCTCCGTGAGAGGGTGAGCATCATAGCCGGGGGCGGCCTGGCGGCGGCGGAGCATGTTCCCAAGAGCCTCCTGTGCGGCGCGGACGCGGTCACGCTGGAACGAGCGTTAAAAGCGGCGCTCGGCTGCCATGCTTGCGCGGTCTGCAGCAAGGACAGCTGCGTTATGGACCAGAACGGCATCACCTCCGATTGGGCGAAGTGGAGGGCGGTCAACATGGTGGGAGCGTGGCGGGACCAGCTCCTGGAGATCATGGGCGCCATGGGCGTCCGCGAGGCGCGCCGGCTGAGGGGCGAGAGCGGACGGGCGATCTTCTACGAGGAGACGGAGAAGGACGCCTTCGCCAACATCAAGGGAGGCGCTTAGAATGGCAACCAGTTTCTTCGAATCGACACCGGAGGAGGATTACAGCCAGGTGCCGCCGCAACTGCTGAAGCGGATGGCTCGTTACCGGGTGACGCGGGCGAGCACCTGCATCAACTGCGGGCTGTGCGCCTCCCTCTGCCCGTACGGCGTGCACCGGCGCATCGAGGGGCACGTGAGCATAATGCCTCCGGCCGAGCCGAAGTGCATCGGCCCCAGCTGCGCCGCGAACTCATTCTATTGCGTCAAGAACTGCCCCACCGGCTCGCTGTCGGTGAGCCCGAACCCGGTGTTCGCCAGCATGGGCGATCCCCGCTGGCCGGCGGAGATGATACTGGGCACTTGGAAGATGGCGGAGAGCGGTGAGCCGCTGCCACTGGACCACCCGGCGAATGTCGGCGCCTCCGGCGGAGGGTTCGACCGCATGTCGTTTGCCCTGCCGCCGATGAAGGGGAAGTTCGATCCTCAGTTGATTTCCACAGCAATCGACCTGAACCACCGGAAGGAGGGGACGAGGATCCGAATCCCCATCCCCGTTTACGGCGGCGGCATGTCCTTCGGTTCCATCAGCCAGCGGACCATGCTCGCCCGGGCCATGGCGGCAAAGGCGTGCGGCACGTTCACCTGCACTGGCGAGGGCGGATACCCCGAGCTCCTGGTGCCTTTCAAGGAGAACGTCATCACCCAGATAGCCACCGGTCTGTTCGGCGTCAGGGAGGAGACGATCAAACGCGCCCCGATAATCGAGTTCAAGTACGCTCAGGGCGCGAAGCCAGGTTTGGGCGGTCACCTGCTGCACGAGAAGAACACGCCCGACGTCGCAAGGATGAGAGAGGCCGTTCCGTTCACCAACCTGTTCTCGCCGTTCCCGTTC
>JACXTO010000211.1 GCA_016919565.1 Methanomassiliicoccaceae archaeon
GATGTTACGCTTGCGCGGAAGATAGAGCATGACCCCTCTGTTCCCGCTGACGTTATAAGCGGTGCCCAAGGACCCGTATCGGATCCCCCAACCGCCGAAGTCCCTAAGGGCGCGATAGGTGATCGCTTCATGCCGCAGGACCTCCTCTCTGGCTATCCTCCACATCTTCATATGGAAAGGGGAGAACCTCAGCCATATTCCGTCACGCCTGACTTCGACCGTGAGATGGGCGCCCAAGAGCAGGGCTGGAAAGATGATGCCGAACCCTATCAAAAGGACCCACAGAAGGGCATCAGAACCAGGATTGTCTCCGAACGGCATCCCCATGATCACCTGGGTGATGAACGCATACCAGATCAACCCGGTGATGCCGAAGACGGCGAGGAGGAACCATGGTCGCCTTAAGTACTGTATCTCCCGAAATAGCAACTCGCTCGGTCCCGCCTCCAAATCAACACCGCCTCGTTAGAGTGCCGTTCTTGGATGACCGATCATCTTCCAGGCGAAGCCACGAACTGTGGGGTCTTGTCCTCCGAGCGGACCATGGTGAGCATCATCTTGAAAGGAGTGATGGCACGCAGGGAATGAGGCTTGTTAGCTGGCATGATTATCATCTCGCCCGCCTTCAGATGGAACGGTTCCCCGGCGATCCTGATCTCCGCCTCGCCATCAAGAATATGGGCCATGGCATCGAAGGGCGCGGTGTGTTCGCTCAGCCCCTGCTCCTCATCGAAAGCGAAGATGGTTACCGTCCCGGCCAACTTATCGATCAGCGTTCGGCTGACGACAGCTCCCTCTTGGTATGCAAGGAGATCGCTGACCACCAGCTGCTTTCCCACGACGTTCCCCTTCTCTCTCTTTTGCACCGGCATTTGATCGCCTCGCCCTACTCGACCAATGACAACGACGGCCTAATACTTTTCAATGGAGCCGAGCACTGGAAATGGGATGCAGACCTCGCATAGGGATCCACTGCTTCTTGGGCCTCTCCCTAATCGACCAGCAAGATGCAGGTCCAGACCGGCCGCTTTGCCGGGAACTCGATGGGCATGCCGGCGGCCTCCGCGGTGGCGAAGACGTCTACGCCCAATGCCTCCGCCGCCGGCCTGGCCTCGAAGGGATGCCTGCATTGCTTGCCCTTGCCCGGCCCGACGCATTCGTCACAGAGACGGCAATTACCTGCCGATAGAGCGGTGGTGAATCGATATCCCAGATGGAGCGCATCCCTCTCCAGCTTGATCAGCGCCTTGCTCATCCTCCTCATGCTCTCCGTCATCATCACCTCATAATCGTTATCCACTCTGAGCTTGGGGAGATCCAGCGAACCGATCTTGCCCTCCATCTTCTTCCTATCGACGGCGATCTCGAATTGAAGCACGATGGCATCGTGGAACCGCTCCAGCGCGTCCGAGAACTCCATCACCGACATGATGTTCGGAGGGCACATGAGGCAGCGACCATAGCCATCGCACACCGGAATGGCGCACTTCATCCGGACCCGCGGATCGATGATTATCTTCCTGGCCGATATCGGCGATGCCTTGATGGCCCCATATTCAAGGGCGTTGGCGCAGAGCTTCGTGAGGTTCGCCCTGATGCTTCCGGTCTTGCCGCCGCTTCTCTCCGACATGCCATTGGAATGGCCAAATGATGAGATAATGGGTTCGATTGGCAAGCCTGGCAGCGCATATCGGTATTATCACCGGACGGAACGAGGTGCAAGGGTAATTATGGGATGAGGCCAATATAGCGAGCTGGATGGGAGCGGATATCATAGAGGACTTCAAGTTCAAGCACGGCACGATCAGCAGGGGAATCACCACCGCGAGCATCGTCGCCGTGCTTCTCATCGTCATGCCGGTCATTCTCGCTTTCTTATTGCGGAGCAGGACCTCGATCCCATCGCTGGAGTCAGAGCTGCTCGACCTGATTCTATTGATCGTCATCCTCGGCATTCCGGTTGCGGTCGCAGCCTTCTTCCGAGGGTTCTACAAGAAGGGCAGCCTCGCGCGCATGACCTTCGGTCTGGTCGAGACCGGGCTGCTTCTGCTCTATCTGTCGATCCTGTTGCTCTCCTCGAATCTCCCACAGGTGCTCGACCTGCTTCAATACGATCCCGATCTAACCAGCATCTTCCTGGCACTCCTCTTCCTGGTGGTCCTAAGGGCATTCGGATATGTCGTGGAATTCTTCTGGTTCAGAGTGGATTGGCTCAAGAGCATAGGGACGGAGGTGCCGGAGAAGCCCCCGCTAAAAGAGAACTTGGCGCTCGATTTCTCCCTTCGGGTCGGGATCCCTCCGGAGGCGCAAAGGGAAGCGAGGAAAAAGCTGCTGCTCCTGATAGTCATTCCATCGCTGCTATTGCTGCTGATACCTCCAGCAGTTGAAAGTTTCGTCGATGTTCCGTCCGAGGGGCTTAGCCTGTTCACCGTTCTGGCGAACATCGTAGGCTCCCTGCTGTTGCTGGGATTGGCGCTACTGCCGATCGCTTGGATGCGAGGGTTCTATCCTAAGGGGAGCTTCGGCCGCTTGGCCTTCAGCCTGGCGTACGTGCTCTTCCTCATCGCCTACATCTTCGTGGTCCTGGTCGGCCATGGATTGAGTTCCTGGCTCTTCGACAATGGTATTCACTTCGACTATGACCTCATGGTACTGCTCGTAATGATCATTCCAGCCTTCCAAGCGGTCGAGGCCGTGGGGGAACTGATCGATGAGCGCAAACCCTGGAAGGCGAGGCTCGGCTTCGCGATCGAGGGGAAGCCGCTGAACGTCGACTCGGTGCTGCTGGATTTCAACCTGCGCACCGGCAAGATAAGCAACGGCGCGAAGGCGGCCAAGCGCGCCTACATCGGCTGGCTGCTGGTGCCTTTCCTCATCCTCTCGCTCCTATCCGGCATCCTGGACGACATGACCCAGATCACCAACAATGTCGCCCTGGCAACGGAGATCTGGAGGATCGCTTCGGCCATCGCCCCCTACGCGTTGATCATAATCGCCCTGAGCTTCGTCTGGGGCTTCTATCCCCGCGGTTCGTTCGGGCGGCTCACCTTCGGCCTTCTGAAGGTGCCGTTCATACTGCTGTATATCAACGCCATATTCCTGGACGGTGCTCTCGAGCAGGCTTTATTGAACTCCAACATAATGGTGGATCTGGGGCCGATCATCGGCCTCTTCCTGATCTACGCGGCACTGGTCGCGCTTGTGCCTATCTGCGAGCTTGTCGACTACCGGAGAGAGTGGAAGTACCGGGTCGGACGGAAGCTTAAGCCATTGAGCCCTCCTGAGAATGGGCTGCTAACCGATTTCAGGTTGCGCTATGCCCGCTTCGTGGAGGGCGCGAAGAACGCCCGCCGCGCCTTCCGGTCATTCATCATCATGCCGGTGTTATTCATCCTGGTGGCACGAGCGGTCCTGACCAGCATGAACGAGCCGATATTGGATCAGGCCATACAGGGACTGCGGGACTTGGACTCGACGGTGATCGCCATAGGCGTTGTGATAGTTATCGTCCAGTTCTTCCGTGGAAGCTACCGGGCCGGCGCTTTCTCGCGCCTTTGCTTCGGTCTGATCGCGACCGTCTTCATCGTCCTGTGGACGTACGCGTTCTTCACCGGAATGATCGGTGTGAATACCATGATCAGCATTCCGGACACCCCGGTGCAGATCGACATGGCTCCATACCTGCAACTATTCCTCATCATTATGCTGCTATGGTCCGCCCTGACCGGCCTGAGATATCTGATAGAGTACGGCCGCCATCGCACCCAGTGGCTTGATTCCCGGGAGAGCAGCGTGGTCTACGGGAACGAACCAGTGGCGCCATCGGGCCATTGATCCACGACGCTATGGCAGTCATCTGGATCCGAGGACCGCCGAGAACCGTTCGGATCTCCCGTTCCGACAATCCATCTAGAAGATTCATGAAAAGGGTGATTGCCTAGAAGCGCCTATCATCGAACGATCAGCATGAAGGCCCAAATGGTCCTGGAGGCGCTGGGGCGCGACGGCTGCAGCGCGAAGGCCGTTCCAGTGGGCAGATTGGAGCAGCTGAAGGAAGACATCCAGAGCTTGCACAAAGCCGGCGTGCTGGACGAGAAGGTCTACAACGATTACCTCCTCACGATGAAATATCAGGTGCCGAAGGACTTCCCGGATGCGAAATCGATCATCGTAATCGCGGTTCCGAACCCTCAGCTCAAGGTGGCGTTCAAATGGAAAGGGAAACGGGTGGAGACTGTCGTCCCCCCGACCTATGCGTTCGGCCGTGAGGTCGATGAAAGAGTGAGACAGGTAATGGCGGAGAGCGTCGCGCCTGAGGTGCTGAGAACTGAGAAGGCCATTATCCCGCTCAAGACGCTGGCGGCCCGCTCTGGGCTCACCCTCTACGGCAGGAATAACATCGCCTATGTGCCAAAGAAAGGCAGCTTCGTACGCCTGACAGCATTCTATACTGACCTGGATGTTGAGGATGATGCCTGGGGCGAGAGGAAGATGCTCCCGGCGTGCAAGACCTGCAGGAATTGTCTGAAGGCGTGCCCCAACGGCGTAATCATAGAGGAACGCGTCCTGGTACACGTTGAACGCTGCCTCACCTTCCTCAACGAGCAATCCTCGGATAGACCGTTTCCGGAATGGGTGGATCCAGCAGCGCACAACGCCGTCGTGGGGTGCATGCATTGCCAGCGGGTCTGCCCATACAACAAAGCCTTCGTCGGCGGGTACACCGATGGGGGCGAGTTTTCAGAAGCAGAGACATCGTACCTCTTGAAGGGTGAGTTCGAGGGCGAGAAAGCGAAGGAGATCGAGAGCAAGCTCATGCGCGTCGGACTGGACCTCTCGATATTCCCGAGAAACCTGAAGATAATAATGGATCAGCAGCGTTGAAGCCGGTGCTATCTGGCATTCCAAGAGC
>JACXTO010000212.1 GCA_016919565.1 Methanomassiliicoccaceae archaeon
CGGACAAGTTCCGCATCGTGGCCACTCCCAACATGTTCGGCGACATCTTGACAGACCTGCTGGCAGAGGTGACCGGCGGGCTCGGACTGGCGCCAGGCGGCAACATTAATCCGAACGGGATAAGCATGTACGAGCCGGTGCATGGCTCGGCGCCTAAGTACAAGGGGCTCGACCTCCTGAACCCGACCGCTACCATCCTCGCGGCCAAGATGATGATCGACAATCTCGGCCACCCGGACCTGGGGCAGAAGATCGAGGATGCGGTCCAGAAGACGTTCGATAAGGGCATCTTCACTCAGGACCTCGGCGGCAGCGCCAAGACCCACGAGTTCGGCGATGCGGTCGCGGCAATTGTCCGGAAATAGGAAAATTAAGAAAAGGAGAGGGGAGGCCTCAGGCCTGCCCCTTCCTCATTTGTATCGCCTTGCTCATCATCATGACGTTCTCTTCAGGAGAGCCGGGTGGGATATCGCAACCTGCGCCAAGGAAGAAGCGGTAGCCTTTGGACTTGTCGATGCAAGCCAGGGACTCTTCCAGGACCATTTCCGGCGTTCCGGCGAATAATGCATGGGGCGGCCTGACGTTACCGAGGATCGCTTGCGCCCTGCCCACCTTCTCGAAGGCCACTGCAAGGTCGACCTGGTAGTCGATGGAGAATATCTCCGCATTGGCGGACATGACCAGGTCCAGGCGGTTCGATGTATCCCCGCAAATATGCAGGATATCGACAGCACCGTGCTTCTTGATCACCTTGTCGCACTCCTTGAGTGTCGGGAGGCAGAAGCGCTCGAAATCCTCCTTGGAGATCAGAGAACCGGAAGCGGTCGGGTCGCACGGGCAGATACCCTCCACGCCAAGCCCGCCCATGTAATCGATGTATACCTTGACCACATCAGTAGCGAAATTGAGCATCTTGTGGACGAACTCCGGCTCCATGAGCGAATCGAGCATGAATGTCTCAACGCCACGCAGCTCTCCCACTAGCGTGAAAGGCCCAATTGTGCTCATCTGAATGAACATCTCTTTGCCAACCTTTTCCATAAGGTACTCGGTGGCGACGGTATGGGACATCGTCCTATGATCGAGGCGGATGTCCGGAATCTCGAGCTTATCGAGGTCCCCCTGCTCGATGATTATCGGGGCGGACGTCGTACCAGAACCGACATCCGGCTGTTTCACTTCGCAGCCAAGTGCTTCGACCGGAGGCATGAAACAATCCCCGCTTGCCTCAATCCCGTCGAACCCGAATTTTCTCGCTGCCTTGATCTGTGCTTCCGCCCCTAACTTGGGCTTCCTTATCGTAAGAGGGACCGGCAGGTTGGCTATTCCCAATGCCCAATACCCTTGGAACGGCGGATAGAGCGGCACCTGGTCCACTCCACTTCCTTCGAGAACTGCCAAGATCCTATCCCTCGATTTCATTGGTTTCATAATATCACTTCTCGCAAATCGTATCTTCTGCTATTTAAAAATTAGAAATTTGTAAGGGGTTTGCTTGCGGTTTGAGTCTGGAATCGCTTACTTCGTCTTCGCAGCTCTTGTAGCCTCTATCTCCAGCTGGACCTCGTCCTTTGGATGGTAGTACTTGTCTGCGTGTGCCTTCGTGTCCCAGGCCAGGTATAGTCTAAGGACAAAGACGATCAGGAAGTAGGCGTAGAACAGTGTCCAAGTAGGTGAGTCGAATACCCATGCTGGCGAGCTGAAGCTCCAGAAGACCCAATACGTGATGAACGCGCCGCATATTGCTGCAACGACACCCATTACCGCTCCACCAGGCGCCTTCCACAACCTAGAATGCTGAGGTATGATGTACTTCAGCCGGACGTAGGCTATGCAGGTGAAGGTGTAGGCAATCGCGACCCCTATCGCCATCAACGTGAACAATGCTCCCTGCCAGGCCGTTCCCGCAAAGTAGCAGAACAAGGTGATGAAGATAGTGATGACGAATATGGTGACGTTCGCTACCCACGGCTGGTGATGCGCGTTGGTGCGGGTGTATATGTGCGGCATCACTCCCTCGCGACCCATGGAGTACATTACTCTCGAGGCACCGAGCCAGAATCCGATGACGCATCCGATCAGCGTCGCGATGCTTGCGAACACGAGCGGATAGGCGAGCCAGTTGCCGTAGATCTCCTGTGATTCAATGGCTCCAACGAAGCTTGGATAGCTCAAGATAGTGGACAATGGGCGCACTGCGGTCTCAACTATGCAGATCGAAGCGTAGATCGCCATCGCGGCGATGACTGAGTAGATCATGACCTTCCAGTGCTTCTTGTGCGGATAGTCGCACTCCTCTGCGAATTGCGGGATCAGTTCGAACCCGAAGTACATAGTCACCATCAATCCGACGCCGGACATGAACCCATCGGCCCCATTGGGGAAGTATGGATCCCAGTTGACCGCCGGGTTGAAGTCGGGTGAGATCGTCAGCAGCACGAGGTAGAGCAAACCCGCCATCAGAGTGAAGATGAACAGGAAGAACTGTACCGTTGCCGATATGTCGACCTTTCTCCAAGTCAGAACGAAGGTCACAAGGGTCAGGATGACTGACACCGCTGCGATGCCTTCAACAGTCAGGGGCACCCACATGTACGAAACGATGACGCCCATCGAGCTCATCATATAGGACATCAAGGCAAGGTATGACAAAAGCAAAGCCCAGGTGGCCCAATAGGATACCTCTCTCCCTAGCCCGTGTTTGATGAACAGGAACGATCCCCCGGTTTTCGGGAACATCGAGCTCAGTTCACCATAAACAAGCCCAATCGGTATGCATATCAATCCAACAATTACGAACGCCAAGGCCATTGATGGTCCAGATATCGAAAACCAAAACTGGGTCATCACAACCCACGGTCCAATGATGGATGCCGTGGCCATTGCGAAGAGATACCACCAACTCAGTTTGCCTTGTAGCGTCCCCTCCACCTGCGTAGTAGGGACCGGACATTCGCCGGTACCTGCCTGCGAGGTGCTTGCTATTTCCCCCGGAGACATGTTACACCTTTCCTTTCATATAAGGCAGAACGAGAAGCGCCCCGAGCCCCCTAACTCATAGCTAACGCTTCTGAATCCCTGCCTCAATAGTCAAGGCCAAACACTTCTGTTGATATAAATGCAATGGTGGAAGATGACGCGTATTTTCGTAAAAAAAGAATAAACTTCCAGAGGAAATTGAGGGATTTCCGAAAGTCGGAATCAAACTGCCGTTTTCAGCATGAATGATACGATTGTCGTTGAGTATCGAGCCTCGGAACATCCTTCATGCTCGATAATGTCAG
>JACXTO010000213.1 GCA_016919565.1 Methanomassiliicoccaceae archaeon
CAAACTATCCGGAGGCTCGGTATTGAAGGCCGACGGACAACTTGCTGGTACGCCATCGGTGCTGTTCGACGCGGTCGCGGTCATCCTCTCGGAGGAGGGGGGAAAGCAATTATCAATGGAAAGTGCGGCCGTCGATTTCGTGCGCGATGCATTCGGGCATCTGAAGGCGATCGCCATAGACAAGGGCGGCATGGCGCTGTTGGAGAAGGCGAACATCGACCCGGATGCAGGCGTCGTGAATGCCAGCGACGCAGGGAAGTTCATTGCGATGGCCAAAACACGTCAATGGGACCGGGAGAAGTCCGTCCGCACTTTGGCGTGAGGATACCATGAGTCCAGGTCCTGATCCGATCGGGAAATGGGGCAGTATAGGCTCGTCCTTGGAAACCAGTGCCTCGGTGCATGATGGGGGCCATCATGCATCTTTTACTCCCGACAGAAATGATGGACGTGGGTCTGATAGTAAGTAGACCAAAATGCCGCACAAACCGCTTACGTTTCCTTTTCTTTACCAGCGACCAGAGACTTAGATTACTGGATATGGATGAAGTGGGCTCAGCCAGATTCGAACTGGCGAACTTCTGCGTGTCAAGCAGACGTCATAACCGCTAGACCATGAGCCCTGTGGGTTCGCAGTATACCTTCTTCATAGATATCGTTTTCGTCATTGCGCTCAATCGGAGAGGGATACTGGCCTGTGGCGGTCGCGATATCCACCTTCGACCTACTAGAAATTAGATTTAGTAGCAACCTTTTAATGCGCCACCCCGTAATCATGAGATGGGAAAGAAATGCCAGAGATCCTTCTATTCACAAAACCAGGTTGCCAGAAGTGCGACTGGGTCAAAGAGCGGATCCCCGAGGGGGTCAAGGTAAACGTGATCGACATGGAGTCCGCCGACGGAATGGCCGAGGCCGCTTACTACGAGCTCCTGAGCAAGCACACCCCGATCCTGGTGGTCGACGACGAGGTCTTCGAGGGCGCCATCAAGATCGTGGAGAAGATCACGGCGTGCTCAGGGAACGGCGATTGAAGGCATCTCGACCCGCAGGTCTATCGACGTCATATGAAAGATTGATTACTTCTTAGTCGATGGACTGTTGACATGATCGCGCTCGGCATCGAAGGCACCGCCCACACCTGCGGGGTGGGGATCGTTGACGATATGGGGAAGGTCCTCGCCAACGAGATGAAGATGTATAAGCCTGAGACCGGCGGAATTCATCCCCGCGAGGCGGCCAATCATCATGCCGAAGTAGTCGTTCCAATGGTCCTCAAGGCCGTCGAGACGGCCGGGATCAAGCTGAAGGACATCGACCTGATCACTTTCTCGCAGGGCCCGGGGCTCGGGCCGTGCCTGCGCACCGTCGCCACCGCCGCCCGCGCGCTCGCCCTATCCCTCGATAAGCCGATAATCGGCGTCAACCACTGCATCGCCCATCTGGAGATTGGGCGCATCCAAACGCCAGCCAGGGACCCGGTGCTGCTCTATGCCTCCGGCGGAAACACCCAGGTCATCGCCTTCGCCAATGGACGCTACCGCATCTTCGGGGAGACCTTGGACATCGGGATAGGCAATATGCTCGACAAGCTCGGCAGGGAGATCGGCTTGGGCTACTACGCCGGCCCGAAGATCGAGAAGGCGGCCAAGGAAGGCAGCAAGCTGCTCGACCTGCCCTATTCGGTCAAGGGCATGGACATGGCGTTCTCCGGCATCCTCACCGCGTGCCTTATGCTAAAACAGCGGGGAGAGAGCATCGAGGACATCTGCTTCACCGTGCAGGAGATTTGCTTCGCCATGCTGACCGAGGTAACGGAAAGGGCGATGGCGCACGTGGAGAAATCGGAGGTGCTGCTCGGAGGCGGGGTGGTGCAGAACAAACGCCTCCAGGAGATGGTCGCTCGGATGTGCGCCGACAGAGGGGCGAAGATGTACGTCCCCGATCGCTTACTTTGCATGGACAACGGGGCGATGATCGCCTGGACCGGGCTGGTGATGCATCAAGCCGGGGTAAGAATGCGCATCGAGGACACCGTGGTCAACCAGCGCTTCCGCACGGACGAGGTCGTCGTGACGTGGCGGGACTGATCAGTCCGCGCCTGCCTTCTTGGCCTTCTGCTCGCTTACGATCTTGTCAAGCGCGGCTAAGAACTCATCTTCCTTGCCCTTTGGGACGGTAGCTCCGGCGGCGACCGCATGCCCTCCCCCGATCCCTCCGACGGCCGCGGAGGCCTGCCGCATCGCCACCGCCATGTCCACTCCCTTCTCCAGGATGCGGAACGACGCCCTGGACGATACCCTGGTCTTGTCCGGGTGGCGCGACAGCACGATGGTCGGCTTGTCGCAATCGCCCACGAACTGCATGGTCAATCCTCCGAGCACCCCCGAGAGCGACGGGTTGCTGCTGTAGAAGTACTGCAGGCTGGTCATCTTGCTGACCCCGTCCTTGACGACGTGCGCCATTCCCTCGATTATCTGGTGCCTGTACTCGCCCCTCAGCCCCTCCGCCTTCTGCAATGCGGCCTTATCGCCGAGCGCGAGCGCCACCCCAACGCTCTCCTGGTCGGTGCGGCCGCAGGCGTTGAGCAGCTGAGCCATATCCTCGCCGTAGTAGCGCCAGGAAGGGAAGAAGTAGCGGTCGGTGATCGCTTCCTCCATCGCCGAGGTGGTGCATCCCTGCTTCAGGAGGTGCAACGCCACCAGCGATGAGAGCTTCCGCCTCTGGTTCTCGTCCAGCGATTCCAGCTTAGCGTCGATGGGCACTCCCGCCTCTTGCAAAAGGGACTTCGCTCCCTCCGGGTCGCCGGTCACACCAAGCATATAGGGATCGGTGGTCCCGACCAACGAATCCAGCAGCGCACCCTCGGGCAGCAGCGAGCCCGGCCGGACCACGACCAGCTTGCGCTTCAGCCCTTCGTTCAGCAGGTGCAGGTTGATGCCGCTCAGCCCCCGGATGTGCTGCCTGTCGCCCACGATCCCGCCGAACGCGATCGGCAGCAGGTCCCAGTTCCTCTCGCTCACCGAGACGGCGAACATCATCGCCACCGCGCCGGCGCAGCCCGAGGTCATGCCGTCGATGCCGAACAGATGCGGGTTCACGTGGACGACTTTATCGGAATCGCCGATCGGGGCGTGGTGGTCCAGGACGATGACGCTTGCCCCGGTCGCCTCCAGCGCCGGCAGGTTGGAGGAGCCCATGTCGGCCAGGATGAGGCATTTCGCTCCCTCCGCTACGTCGGCTATTGTCTTGTCCTCCAGGGACTTAACCATGGTCAGGTGGAAGCGCTTGTTAGCGCGAACGAGAACATTCGCCAGGATGCCGGCCGCGGACAGGCCGTCGGCGTCGTAGTGCGTGAGAACTCTTACTTCAGAATGCTTGGAAAGCTCTTCGGCCGCTTGAGATAAACGAAAAAGAAGGGGTTTTGGAAGGACCTCTTCGTCCATCCGCCCTCACTCGATGAGCAGCTCTGCGGTCTTGAGCGAATAAAGCCAATCCTGAGGCAGGATGTCGTTGCGCTTGTAGTACTTCACCAGGCGTCGGATCTTCGCCTCGATCAGTTGCAAGCTGCGGTTGGTCGCCATGTCCTTCTTGTTCTCCTGCATGTGCAGGTTGACGTTTATCGCACGGCGCATCAATGCCACCATATCATCTGGCAGGGCGGGCTTGATTCCGTTCCCTTCCAGTATCTCCAGCATGGTCTTGCCGGTCGCCAGGCGGACGCTAGGGACAGCGTATTGATCCCTGAGGACGAGCCCGATCTTGGAGGCGCTCATGCCCTCCTTGGCCAGCTTGACCACTTTCTGCTCTATCTCATCCTTGGACATCGTCACCCATTCCGGGTTCTCGGTGACCAGGGGTTTCGCGGAGGCGGACTTGCCCCTCCTTCTTGCATGCATCTTTGCCATATGATCATCACTCAGATTCTATGATGGAAGGCGTTTGCTATGGTGGCGAATGGACTGCCCATTTGTGTCCTGATATATAAATTTTGAGCGTAGCCAACGTGCGCCATTACGATGAGCTGGATGCGTTAAACCGTCATTCCAGAGGCATCAGTCGATCGCGCTGCGGAAACATCCCTTGACGTATCTCTTCCCCCGTTCCTTCAAGGCCCAGGAGAGGGTCTTCTGGTACTCCTCTTCCCCGAAGGCCAATTGCTTCGGCAGGTCAACGAAGAGACCCCACTCCATCTCTGGCAGCTTCGAGATCGGGCATTCCAAGCTGCCGGCGAACACCATCCCGTCGCGGTGCTTCATCTTGGCGAAGGGAACAAAATCGCAACCGCATTCCTCCCGGACCTCGCGGACCGCCGCCTGCTCTGCGCTCTCCCCTTCCTCGATATGTCCGCCAGGCATCTCCCAGCCGTCGCGCTTGGGATTGAAGACCATGACGAACTTGTCGCCCACGAAGGCGATGCTGTAGACCCAACTCATTTCCTTCCCACCGCTATCATCGCATGGTCCTTTTCGAAGGGCTCCAGGTCCACCAGGTCCAGCACCTCGAGGCCTTCCTTGGAGATCAGGGACGCCGTCTCGGAGAAGATCGAGCCCGGCTCGCGGGTCACGTCCTCGCAGCGCGCCTTCAACGCCAGCATCCCGGTTCTGGCATCGAACTCCCTCATGTTCTTCATGAGGATGCCCGCCTGGTTCTTCTGCGCGATGTCTTGATAGACGACGTCGACTCGCTCGACCGCGAAACGGTACTCGCCTGGCTTAGTCGCATCCCCCAGTATCGGCACCATGTTCCTGCGCCGCTCGCACACCGAGACCAGGTCCCGGAAGGAGCGGGGCGAGAATTCGACGCAATACACCGTTCCGTCGCTGCACAGGTCGGCCACGTGGCTCGCGGTCGTGCCGCTCGCCGCGCCCAGGTAGAGCACCCTGCTCTCCTTCGAGAACGGGAAGACCGTCCCCCCCAGCCGCACGTAGGCGGCAAGCTTGCTGCGGTTCGGCATCCATTCCCGGTACTCGGTCCCGTCGACGGAGATCAGCCTCTCGCCGTACACCGAGTCGCCGGGAACGGAGTTGCGCGTGTAGACGCGCTCGCCGTCCCAGAAGACACCCTTCACTCGCATCTCGACCAAGCGAGGACGATCTCCAGCCATGCGGGGGAGGGATTGTGCTCAGCCTTTTAATGATATTTGCCATTATCTTCCAATGTGGCTAAGGAGGACCAGGCCAAGCAGATCGAGGAGCTCACCAAGCGCATCGCCGAGCTGGAGGCGGCCATAAGCCAGGTAGCCCGGCCATACGCCGAGGTGGTGCATCAGCTCTCGATGTTCCAGGACACGGTCCAGAAGTACTTCCGCCTCCTGGACCTGTACCAGAAGCACGGCGTGGTGAGCATAGATACCATCCTGCCGGAGGTGAAGGACCCGATATCCAAGGAGATCATGCGGGTGCTCCTCGACAAGCCGGGCCTGAACATATCCGAGGTGACCGAGGAGCTCAAGGCGAGGAGGGG
>JACXTO010000037.1 GCA_016919565.1 Methanomassiliicoccaceae archaeon
TCACCATCAAGGGCTACCTGGCGATTTCCGAGAAGGATAGCCTGCACAGAATGTCAGAGGGGGCCTGAGGGATGGAGGGTAACGAAATAGAGAGGCTCCACGCCAAGAAGCTTGCAAGCTGGACCTTCCTCCTGGTCATTCTTGTCGCTGCCCTCTTTCTATGCATCGTGGTGGCGGTCTGCATCGGCGCAGTTTACATATCGCCGGGCAAGGTGCTCAACATCCTCTTCTTCCAGATCACCGATCCAGGCGACTCGGATGTCAGCATCATAATGAACATCCGACTGCCGAGGGTGCTTCTTGCCGCCACTATCGGAGCGGCACTATCCGTCGCAGGCGTGGCGATGCAGGGGGTCTTCCGCAACCCCATGGCCTCGCCACGCCTGCGGGGCAGCTTTCGGTGCATCGCTGGCAATAGTCCTGGGCGCAAGCTTCGCCACCGGCGAGTTCGCCATCCCCGCCATGGCCTTCGTCTTCTGCGTCGGCACGATGCTCCTGGTCTATGCCATCTCTCGGTCTGGCGGATACGTTCCGGTCGAGACCTTGCTATTGGCAGGCATCGCGGTAGGGGCGTTCTTCTCGGCGCTGGTCTCCTTCATGCAATTCCTGGCCGGCGACAAGCTCGAAGGACTGGTTTTCTGGCTGATGGGTGGGCTGGGCAAGGCGGATTGGGATCAACTATGGATCGCCCTCCCCCTGGTCGCCATCGGCTCCTTCGCGATCTGGTACTATTCCAGGGAGCTGAACGCCTTGACCATCGGAGAGGACCACGCCACCAGCCTCGGGGTCGATACCCAGCGGGTGATGCTGATAATGATAGTGATCACCTCCATCGTGGTGGCCGCGGCGGTATCCTTCTCCGGCGTCATCGGGTTCGTAGGGCTGGTCGTACCTCACATCATCCGGATCTTGGTCGGGCCGGACCATCGCATCCTGGTTCCAGCATCGGTCCTAGCTGGAGGATGCTTGCTCGTCATCACGGACGCGCTAGCTCGCACCCTGATGGCCCCGACGGAGATACCGGTGGGGATAATCACTGCAATGATAGGCGCGCCCTTCTTCGTCTACCTGCTGCGGCGACGAAAGCATATGATGGGGTGGTAGCATCCGACTCGCTGTCCAAGGGGTCGAGTTCGCCTACAGCAGCGCCAAGATACTCGATGACGTGAATTTCGAGGCCAATCCAGGGGAGATCGTCGGGATCCTCGGTCCCAACGGATCTGGCAAGACGACATTATTGAAATGCATCAATCGGGCTCTCCAGCCGCGCGCTGGCACCGTCCTCGTCGAGGGAAGGTCCATATCGGAGCTCACCCGGAGGGAGATCGCGACGGAGATGGGGGTGGTGCCGCAGAACAGCGGCGTCAACTTCCCCTTCACCGCCCTGGAGATCGTGCTCATGGGCAGGGGGCCATCGTTGCGCCGTTTCCAGACCGAAGGGGAGAAGGACCTGGAGATCGCGCGGAAGGCCATGGAGATAACGGACGTCATCCAGTTCGCCGACCGCTCGATGACGGAACTGAGCGGCGGCGAGAAGCAGCGGGTGATCATCGCCCGCGCCCTAGCGCAGCAGCCGAAGATACTCCTATTGGACGAGCCAACGCTGCATCTGGACGTCAACCACCAGATCGAGATCCTAGAGTTGGTCAGAGGACTGGTGAAGAGCCAGATGCTTACGGCGGTGATAGTCTCCCACGACCTCAACCTGGCCGCCAGGTATTGCGACAAGCTCATCCTTCTGGAGAGGGGCCAGGTGATCGCGGCCGGTCAGGTGCAGCAGGTCCTGACCAGCGAGAACATGGCAAGGGTCTTCCGGATCGAGGCCGCCATCGATTACGATCCACGCATTAAGGCCTACACCATTTCGATCCTCAATTCCATCGACCCCAGGATCGGGCCCACCAAATGAAGGAGATTTGTTAAGGGCGAACTTGCATTTACATGGTTGATCGAGATGACCTCAAAGGTGAATGTGCAATCGGGCATCTGCGGCTTCGAGACGTCCATCGAGGCTCGCGACCTCGGCAACTGCGAGGTCGAGATAAACATCGTATCGCAATGCAAGAGCGTGCAGACCTATGCCGAGAAGCTGCGCTCGGCTTCAATGGATGACCTGACGGACTGGCCGGGCTCAAAGGTACTCGATCTGGCCGCCAAGACCGGCCTTACCACGACCTGCCTCATCCCCACGGCCGTATTCAACGTCTGCTGGGTCGAGATGGGCCTGATATCCAGGAAACTGGCGATGGACAAGGGCCCGCTTTGCATCCATTTCGTGGAATAGCTACGGGTTACGAAGAGAAG
Organism: Methanomassiliicoccaceae archaeon; assembly: GCA_016919565.1. GTDB lineage: Archaea > Thermoplasmatota > Thermoplasmata > Methanomassiliicoccales > UBA472 > FEN-33. The sequence continues at coordinate 2,305 of JACXTO010000037.1, forward strand.
CTCGACATTATTAAATTGCCAAATTGGCCATCGGGGGCTCATGACCGGGAATCTCACCGCTTTCCTCTATAACGACGATTTCATGAATTACTACTTCGGGCCAAGCCATCCATTCCAGCCAGGTAGGGTGAGGAAGACAAAGGAGTTGCTGGAGCGGTCCGGAGTGCTCCAAGGTGCTGCCTTCCTCGAAAGGACCAAGGATGCGACCGTGAACGATCTCCGCCTGGTGCATACCCAGCGCCACATCGACTTCGTCCATAGTTCCAGCATGAGGGGGTTCGGCCTTCTGGACCAAGGGGACACACCCGCCGCCACAGGGATCTACGAGGGCAGCCTGGCAGTGGTCGGAGCATCACTGAACGGTGTGGAAGGGATCATGCAA
>JACXTO010000214.1 GCA_016919565.1 Methanomassiliicoccaceae archaeon
ACAACGATGAGATAGAACATCACCACGTTCGTTGGCGAGATATATGTCCTGAGCAACATGCCGAGGATTGTGACCAAGAGAACCAGCCAGAGGCAATACCAATAGGGATTGCGCCTAAGCGGTCGTTTGACGGGCTCCTCTCTCTCACCGACATTGGTCTCAGCCGGCGCGAGGTCGCTGATGATGATGAGGTCGATGGGGCCGCTCATGCGGACGATCTGATCGGCCACGGAGCCTAGGATGCGTTCTCTCCAATGGATATGGAAGGGGCGGCCGACGATTATCCGCGTGATATTGTTCTTCCTGGCGAAGCGGACCACCTCGTCCGCTATGGAGATGCCGAAACTGCTGCTGGTCTTCGCGCCCAGGGTCGCGGCGAGCTCGATGCCCTTCAGCGCCTGCTGCCTCGCCTTCCTGGAAAGCCGATTGTGCGCCGGTGTCTCGACATACAGGGCGAACCACTCCGCCTTGATCTCATCGGCCAGGCGTCTCCCGGTCCGCACCACCCGTTCGTTGAGCGTCCGGCTGTTGCCGATGCACACCAGCAGCCTCTCTCCGGCAGGCCAGGGTCCGGGGATCGAGCGCGTATGCATGTACTCCAGCATCTGCTCTTCGACATGCTCGGCGGCCCGGCGGAGCGTCATCTCCCTCAGAGCGATCAGGTTGCCCTCATTGAAGAAATTCGCCAGCGCCGTGGCGGCCTGGTCGGGCACATAGACCTTTCCTTCCTTGAAGCGCTGTATCAGCTCCTTCGGTGGCAGGTCCACGATCTTGATCTCGTTCGCCTCGTCCAGTACTGAGTCGGGGATGGTCTCCTTGACCCTGATCCCCGATATCTGAGCCACGGAGTCGTTCATGCTCTCCAGGTGCTGGATGTTCAAGGTGCTGAAGACGTCGATGCCCGCCTCCAGCAGCTCTTGCACGTCCTGATAGCGCTTGGTATGGCGGGAACTGGGCGCGTTGGTGTGGGCCAGCTCGTCCACGAGGACCAGCTGCGGATGCCTGGCCAGCACGGCATCGAGGTCCATCTCCCTGACCCTGATCCCCCGGTGCTCTATCTCCTTGAGCGGCAGTGAATCCAGTCCGACCAGCAGCTCCTCGGTCTCCTTCCTTCCGTGGGACTCCACGCAGGCGACGACCACGTCCACTCCCTTCGCCTTCTGATGATGGGCCTCCTCCAGCATGGTGTAGGTCTTGCCCACGCCAGCCGAGTACCCCAAGAACACCTTGAGCTTTCCCCGCGACTCCCTTCGCTCCTGCTTCTCCACCTGCTTGAGCAGCTCATCCGGGTTGGACCTCTCACGGGCAAATTCCATCGCTCAGCCACCACCTATCAGGGATTCGACGATCGGTCCCAATGCCAAGGAGAGGAAGAAGCTTAGCGCCCCTATCAACACTACCACGCCGATGAGCCACGAGATGAACAGAGGGGTGTGGGTAGGCAACGTCCCCGAGGTCACCGGCACGATCTTCTTGGCGGCCAGCGAGCCTGCCAGGGCAAGGGTCAGAACGGCCACCGGGAAGCGCCCCAGCAGCATGGCTATTGCCAATGCGGTATTGTAGAAGAGGGAATTCGCCGCCAGTCCGGCGAAGGCGCTCCCGTTGTTGTTCGCGGCCGAGCTGAAAGCGTACAGTATCTCGGTGAATCCATGAGGGCCAGGGTTGGCAACGGCCATCCTCCCTTCCGGGATCATCACGGCGATCGCAGTTCCGAGGAGCACGGTCACTATCGGGGTGAGGATGATGATTGTCAACAGCTTCATCTCGTAAGGACCGATCTTCTTCCCCAGGTAATCTGGCATGCGCCCGATCATGAGCCCGGCCACGAACACCGCGATGAGCACGAACACCAGCATGCCGTACAGCCCGGAACCCACTCCTCCGAAAACAACCTCCCCGAACTGGATGAGGAAGAGCGGCGCCATGCCTCCCAACGGCGTGAACGAATCGTGCATCGAGTTAACGGCGCCGCATGACGTGGCAGTCGTCGAGACGGCGAAGAGGCTCGAAGGCACCACCCCGAACCTCAGCTCCTTCCCCTCCATGTTGCCGCCGGGCTGCAGGTCCGTTGCGATCTGCGAGACCCCGAGCGCCGTCAGGCTCGGATTGCCCGCCTGCTCCGCCCATATGGCAAAGCCCAAGAATGCCGTGAAGATCAATGCCATTGCCATAAGGATCGCCAGCCCCTGCCTCCTGTCCTTGATCATGCTGCCGAAGGCGAGGCACAGCGCCACCGGGATGACGAGCAGGCTGAGGTTCTCGAACAGGTTGGAGAGCGGCGTGGGATTCTCGAACGGATGGGCGGCATTGGTGTTGAAGAACCCGCCCCCGTTGGTGCCCAGCATCTTTATTGCCTCCTGGGACGCCACCGGGCCGACCGGGATGGTCTGCACGCTGATCAGGTCGCCGCCGTAGTCCTCGACCGGCTGGACCAGCTGCGCTTGGATCGGCCCATCCAGCGTTTGTGGCACGCCCTGCGAGACCAGGAAGAGTGCCAGGATGAACGCCAAGGGGAGCAGGACCAGCGTCGCCCTGGTCATGTCCACCCAGAAGCTGCCCAGGTCCCTTGTCGTCCTGCCGCGGATGCCCCGGATGAGCGCCATCAGGACCGCTATTCCCGTGGCTGCGGAGAGGAAGTTCTGGACGGTTAGGCCGACCATCTGGGTGAAGTAGCTCATCGTCGTCTCGCCAGCGTACGACTGCCAATTGGTATTGGTGACGAAGCTGACCGCGGTGTTGAATGCCAGGTCTGGCGCCACGGCGCCAACGCCCTGCGGATTGAGCGGCAGGAATTGCTGGCACATGATGACCGCCATCAGGAACACGAACCCGATGGCGTTGAAGATGAGCATGGCCATGGCGTACTCCTTCCAGGTCATGCCCCGCTTCTCCACCTTCGCCGGTCTGAAAATGAATGATTCGATCCTGCCGA
>JACXTO010000038.1 GCA_016919565.1 Methanomassiliicoccaceae archaeon
CGAGCGGCTGGGGGTGCGAGTAGACCTTCCGGATGTCCTTGATATCGCTTCCTGGATGGGAGATCAGGCAATGCCTCACCGCCACCAGGACCTCGCCGGTGACTGTGAGGTCGCTATCCAGCAGGAGATCGTTGACAACGGTGACGCTGCCCTCGATGGAGTTCTCCACCGGTATCACCGAGTGCGACACATCCCCCTTCTCGACGAGCTGGAACACCTCCTCGAACTGGTTGCATGGGACCGATTCCACATCCGGCCCGAAGTATTGGTATACAGCGTCCTCTGAGTACGCCCCCCGGACGCCTTGGAATGCCACCCGATGCTTGGACGCCGTCATGGTATCAGCCGAAGAACTCCTGGTGTATCGCCTTTATGGTCCGTTCCAGATCCTTCTTGTCGACGGTGAAATGGTAAGCCACGAAGGAAGCGCCGGCCGAGATCATCATCACGTTGACGCCTTCCTTGGCGACGGCGGTGAAGACCCTGGCCGCAATCCCTTTCTCATATCCCAGGCCTTCGCCGACCACGCAAAGCAGCGCGGTGTCGTCGAGGATCTCGATCCGGTCCACCACGCCCTTCCTGCTATGCGACAGCGCCCTCTCCGCCCGAGCGATGTCGTTCTTGGAGATGAGCAGCGCGATGCAGGTCTGCGATGTCGCCGCGGAGTAGATGTTCACGTCCGCGTCGGTAAGCTTCTGGGATATCTCGGACATCACCCCGGTCTTGTAGCCAGCGCCAGCACCGAAGATCTTGATGATGGCCATGTTCTTCATGAACGAGATGGACTTGATGGTCTGGGCGCGCTGCACGCCGGAGGGCTTGATCATGGTGCCCTTCAGCTCCGGCTTGAAGGTGTTCTTGACCAGGATGGCGATGTTCTTCATCCTCGCCGGTTCGACCGTTCGAGGATGCAGCACCTTCGCCCCGAAGTACGACAGCTCCGCCGCCTCGTCGTAGGAGAGCTGCTCGATCGGCACCGCCTCCTTCACGATCTTGGGGTCGACGGACATGAACCCGTCCACGTCCTTCCATATCTCCAGCGCGTCCGCGTTCAGGCAGTTGGCGATGACGCTCGCCGAGTAATCGGAGCCGTTGCGCCCGAAGACGGTGACATGCCCTTCCGGGGTGCGTCCGAAGAATCCGGTCACGACCGGGGTCTCGCCGCGGTCGAACATCCCCCTGATCTTAGGCGCGATGGTCTTGGTGGTGGCCTCAAGGTCCGCCGACGCTTGGCCGTACACCCCGTCGGTGATGATGCCCAGCTCGTCCGCGTCGATCCCCAGCGCCTTCACGCCCATGTCCTGCAGGGCGGCGGCCACCAGCACCACGCTCAGCCGCTCTCCCAACGACTGCACGATGTCCTTGGTCCGCGGTGTCAGCTCCTCAAGATACGAGAAGCCGTACAGCGCCCTTTCCAGCTTGAGGAGCTTCTCCTTCATCTTTATGCAGGCGGCCTTGCGCACATCCTCGTTCTTGACGGAGTCGTTCAGAAGGGCCAGATGCTTCTCCTCCATGCCCTTTATGAACGCCTCGAGCTCGTCCTCCTTTCGCATCTGGGACACGAAGGTGATGAGCTCCTCTGTGACGCCCGATATCGCCGAGACCACGATGACCTTCCACTCGTCGTCCATGGCAATGATCTTGCAGACCCGGCGGATGCCCTCCCCGCTCTTCAGTGATGAGCCGCCGAACTTCATTACCTTCATCTTGACCTCGCCCTCTTCAGTATCCTCAGCGGGGTCTGGCCCACCGCCCGATCGGCCTCGGCCTGGCTCAGTCCTGCCGCCAAGGCGACGCTCAATGCCATATCGATGTCTATCAGGTCGTTGGGAGCATGGGTGTCGGTGTTCACCACCATCCTCGCACCGACCTGCTGGGCCAGTCTGGCAACGTGCCCGTTGGTCTGGTTGTGCGCCCGCCGGGAGGTTATCTCCAGGGCGACGTCGTTCCTCTTGGCGATCTCAACATCCTCCAATGAAATGAACCCAGGGTGCGCCAGTATGTCCACGTCGGGATTGCTGACGGCAGCATGATTCGTTCCCGGCTCCACCGGTTCGGACACTGTCTCGCCGTGCACCACGATCACCTGCGCGCCCCTCTTCTTGGCCTCCTTGACCACCATGTCCAGCTTCTTTGCCGGGACATGGGTGATCTCCACACCGACCAGAAGCTCCAACCCCCATTCCTTTGCCAGGGGGACGTCGCGCTTCGCCTCGGTCAGCAGCCGGTCCAAGTTGGACAATGAGGCATGGTCCGTTATCGCCAGGGCCTTGTGCCCCTTGACCACGGCCCGCCTTGCCAGCTCGATCGGGATCAGCTCGCCGTCCGAGAGCAAAGTATGGCTGTGGAGCTCGATGCGCATCTACTTCCTCCTCTCCGCCAGCACCCGGTAGACCTCGTTGAGCGAGATGTCCTTTCCCTCGATGACCACCAGCAGGTGATAGATGAGGTCGGCCACCTCCCAGGTCTGCATCTTCTTGTCGGTGCCCTTGGCGGCCAAAGCCGTTTCACCAGCTTCCTCG
>JACXTO010000215.1 GCA_016919565.1 Methanomassiliicoccaceae archaeon
ACTGAAGATCCAATGCGGAGCAGCTTGCCCCTTCTCCCTCGACGACTTCACCGACGATCCTGGCGCCTTTCCCCAGGATCTTGATGGCATCTTTGGCCTGCTTTTCGCGAACGATGACGGCGAAGCCCATGCCCATGTTGAAGGTCTGGTACAGCTCCCTATCGTCGATGTTGCCAAGCTCCTTCAGCAGATCGAAGATCGGCTGGGTCTTGAGCGGCCTCGAGATGTCGAAGCGTACTCCCTTTTTCAAACGTATGAAATTGCGCAGGCCTCCTCCGGTCACATCCACCATGCCCGTGGCCTTCACCTGCTTAAGCATCTTGAGGACCTGACGCACGTAGATGGTGGTGGGGGTGAGCAGCTCCTCTCCAACGCTCTTCCCCAGCTTGGCGAATTTCATGTCGAGGGAAACGTCACTCCTCGCCAGCACCTTGCGAGCCAATGTCATGCCGTTGGAATGGATACCTGACGATGGAAGACCGATGATGGCATCGCCGACCTTGACCTTGTCTCCGGTCACGATGTTCTTCTTTTCGACGAAGCCAAGGCAACTTCCGGATAGGTCCACTCCCTTGACCATCTCGGGGAGGACGGCTATCTCCCCGCCGACGATCTCGCAATCGGAGAGCTTGGCCCCCTTCTGCAGCCCGACCCCGATGGCTCCGGTGACCTCTGGATTAGGTTCGTCTATTGCGATGTAGTCGACGAAGGCGAACGGCTCAGCTCCCACGCAGATGGTGTCGTTGACGTTCATGGCCATGCAGTCGATGCCGACCGTGTCCCATTTATTGAGCGCCTCGGCGACCAGCAACTTTGTTCCGACACCATCAGTGCACAAAGTTAGAGCGATATTCCCGAAATCGATGAGACTAGTGAACTGGCCCTTGACATCCATCATCCTACCCTTGCCGGTGCGGCGGTACTTCAGCTCTTTCACCAACGAAGCGATGGCGGCCGACTTGGAATCGATGTCGACCCCCGCCTTGGCGTAGGTCATTCGCTCCTGTTTCATCTCCATCGCTTCAGGTATCCCGCGGGCTTTGAAATATCCTTTGCCACTTCGGTTTAAGCAAAGCTTTATCAATGCGATACCGATGCGCAAATAGTATGTCGAAACGCTGGCTAGCGGAGCGCAGAAACGACCACTACTACAAGAAGGCGAAACAGATGGAATACCGCAGCCGTGCCTCATTCAAGCTCATCCAGATAGATGACAAGTTCAAACTGCTCAAGCCAGGCTCCACCGTGGCGGACCTCGGTTCCGCACCGGGAGGATGGTTGCAGGTCGCCAAGGAGCGTGTGGGTGAAAGGGGAAAGGTCGTCGGCGTCGACCTCCAGCCGATCGAGGAGATCCCCGGGGTGGAGACCATCAAGGGGGACATGCGCAAGGAAGAGACGGTCATGGACGTCGAGGAAGCCCTCGGCGGAAAGGCGGACCTGGTGATATCGGACATGAGCCCGCACATCTCCGGAAGCTATGCCATGGACCACGCCCGCTCGGTCGATCTGTGCGAGCACGCCCTGGAATTCGCCCAGAAGGTCCTCAAGCCCCATGGCAACCTGGTGATGAAGATCTTCGAGGGGGACATGATGCCTGAATTCATGAAGGAGGTCCGGTCCCACTTCAAAGAGGTCAAGCTTTTCGGCCCCGATGCTTCGCGATCCTCATCCTCCGAGATATACATCATCGCCAAGGGCTTCAACGGCTGATCGGGTCTTGGGGAAGCGCATTCGTTCGCCGGACTCAGGCAACATGATTTATGAGCGGTCGTGTCTTTCATAGTATGATGAAGACTTACATCTCCGTGTTCTTCGGCACTGAGGGCGCCAAGCCATCCAAGGTCCTCGATGCCCTGAACAATCTCGGCTTCGAACCCACCACCGGCAGCTTCGACGGGGTGTACAGCTGGGACAAGCAGGCGACATTGGACGAGGCCATCAATCTCGCGGATAAGGTCGTGGCCACCCTGAAGGGCATGGGCGTCATGGTCAAGCTCGAGACTGTTGGCAAGAGCGAATCGGACGACGAGGAATCGGGCTGATCGGGCCTCGAGGTCACTCAATGCGCTGCGGCAAGATCGTTTGCATCGGGCAGAACTATCGCGCCCACATCAAGGAGCTCAAGTCCGAGGTTCCAGCTGAACCTGTGATATTCCTGAAGCCATCCTCGGCCTTGATCAAGAGCGGTGAGGAGATAGTCGTACCCTCGGGTCTGGGGAGGGTCGACTACGAGGGGGAGCTGGCGGTAATCATCGGCAGGCGCGCCAAGAACGTGAGCAAGAATGTGGCGTTGAACCACGTTGGGTCCGTCGCGGTCTTCAACGACGTGACCGCCCGTGATGTCCAGTCGGTGGCGAGAAAGGCCGGGCTGCCCTGGTCCCTGTCTAAAGGGATGGACACCTTCGCGCCTATATCCGAAGGCGTACCAGTCTCCGAAGTCGGTAACTTGCAGGACCTGAGGGTATTGACGAAGGTGAACGGGGTTCTCAAGCAGAACGGCAACACCGCCGACATGATCTTCCCGGTCGAGGTGCTGATAGAATACATCTCCAGATACATGACTCTGGAGACCGGTGACATCATCGCCACCGGGACGCCAGAGGGAGTCGGTCCGATCAAGGATGGCGACGTGGTGGAGATCAGCATTCCCAAAGTGGGTGAATTGAAGAATCC
>JACXTO010000039.1 GCA_016919565.1 Methanomassiliicoccaceae archaeon
AAGCATGAACGAGATGTTCCAGCAGGCCGTCAAGGCGACCAGGGAGCCGATGACCGTGTCCCAGGTCTCCACGACTGGCCTAGAGGTTGAGTAAGAATGAGATAATGATAATTCGCTCATTATCAAGAAGTGGCAAAGGCATCAAATCAGTTTTCTAAGGCGCGCCGTTCACCAAGAATTCATTGCGGTGGGCCGTTGCGCTAACCTATGTGGCACCCGTCGCAATGATGTATGCTGTAACAATCACCAAGATTACGCCGACAAGGATCATCACCAATCGAATCCGGTCCATTATGATACACTCTAAGCGACATCCGAATCGTCGCATATAAAATCGATTGGCGCCCCAGGAAATCCAATAGTGCCACCTTTTTTAGATACTGGATTGAGCGATGGAGCGGTCAACAAAACCTTTTATATGACCATCCCTTTCGAGAATTTGCTCTTCTGAGCCGATGATTGATGAAGATGTCATCGTACATCCGAAGGAGGTAAGAAAATGGCAAAATCCATATTTGTGCGCTTCGAAATGCCGAAGGAGCTGCAAGACAAGGCTTACGAGATCGTGGAAGTCGCCCGCGATACTGGCAAAGTGAAGAAGGGGACCAACGAGGTCACCAAGCTAGTGGAGCGCGGCGAGGCGGTCTTCGTCGTCATGGCTGAGGATGTCCAGCCCCCAGAGATCCTGGCGCATATGCCGATGCTCTGCGAGGAGCGCAACATCCCCTACGCCTACGTGGCATCCAAGGCCGAGCTGGGCAACGCCTGCGGACTGGAGAAGCCAACCGCATCCGTCGCGGTCACCGAGGCCGGAAAGGCAAAACCACTGATCGACTCCTTGGCCGAGCAGGTCAAGAAACTGAAGAAGTGAAGGCAAAGGTGCTGTAAATGGCTGAAGGAGATGACAGCATTCCCTGCGAGCTGGTCGAGATCATCGGCCGCACTGGGATGACCGGGGAGGCAACCCAGGTCAAGGTCAGGGTGCTCGAGGGAAGGGACAAGGGGCGCATCATCACCCGTAACATCATGGGCCCGGTGCGCATGGGCGATATCCTAATGCTAAGAGAGACCTCGCGTGAGGCCAGGAAACTGGCCCTCCGCTAAGACAAGGAGGCTGTTCCAATGGTTGAGATGAAAGTCTGCTCGTTCTGCGGTCGCGAGATCGAGCCCGGTACCGGTAGCATGTATGTCAAGAAGGACGGCACGGTCTTGCTGTTCTGCACCAACAAGTGCTCGAAGAACATGATCGACATGAAGCGAGTCCCGCGCAGGGTCACTTGGACTCGAGCATACGCTCGGGAGAAGGACGTGCGCATGAAGGGCCCCGAGACCGAGGCGAAGTTGCTGAGGAAGGAAGCGAAGAAGGCTGCCAAAGCAGCCCCGAAGCTGGAAGAAAAGCCAGTGGAGGCGCCAGTAGAGGCGGAAGTAGCTGTCCCGGTGACTGCCGAGGTGGCACCCGAGGTCAAGCTCGAGGAAAAGCCCGCCAAGAAGCCCGCCAAGGCCAAGAAGGTAAAGGCCGAGAAGGCCGCCGAAGAGCCGAAGCCGGCGAAGGCGAAGAAGGCGAAGAAGCCCGCCGAAGAGAAGAAGGAATAGAATGATCGAGCGCACCTTCGTGTTGCTGAAGCCCGACGCGGTCCAGCGCGGCCTCATGGGTGAGATCGTCGGCCGTCTGGAAGGCAAGGGGCTGAAGCCGGTCGCCATGAAGTTCATGCGCATCCCGAAGGAGCTGGCCGAGCGCCACTACGCCGAGCACAAGGGCAAGAGCTTCTTCTCCGGACTGATCGAGTACATCACCTCCGGGCCGGTGCTCTGCATGGTGTGGGAAGGGGAGAATGCCGTCGCGTCCGTGAGGACGATGATGGGCAAGACCAACCCACAGGATGCTGCGCCAGGCACGATAAGGGGCGATCTCTGCCAACAGACCGGCCGAAACGCGGTCCACGGGTCCGATTCGGTCGAGAGCGCCAGGCGGGAGATTGGCAACTTCTTCAACGACTACGAGATCCAGGAGTGGAAGCGGTCGGTCGATCCCTGGCTTTTCGAGTAAGAAATCTTGAGCTAAATCCGAAAGTAAACTTTTTTTCATTTTTCTATGCATCCAGCGCGCGCTCTGATCTGACACGTTCTGAAAAGAGCAAGGATTATAACGAACGTCTCTGATGCCAGTCGCATGACCATCAGGCAGCCGATTGTGAGCGTGCTGGGCCATGTCGATCATGGCAAGACCAGCCTGCTCGATTACATCCGAGGGACGGCTGTCTGGAAAGGAGAGGCGGGGCATATCACCCAACATATTGGTGCAACTGAGGTCCCCCTGGACCACATCTACAAGGTCTGCGCCCAGCTCATCGGGAGCAAGAAGTTCGACGTCCCTGGGCTGCTTTTCATTGATACTCCAGGTCATCATGCGTTCACCACGTTGCGTGCCAGAGGCGGCTCCCTGGCAGACATCGCCGTTCTAGTCGTCGACATCAACGAGGGCATCAAGCCGCAGACGCTGGAATCGATGAACATCCTTCGCAAGTACAAGACCCCGTTCATAATTGCCATGAACAAGATCGACCTGGTGCAAGGTTGGCATTCGGTGAAGGGCAAGCCGTTCATCCTCAACATGAAGGAGCAGAGCGAGGACGCCACCAACATGTTCGAGGAGAAGATGTACAAGGTGATCTCCCGCTTCGCGCAGGAAGGGTACTCGGCCGACCGCTACGACCGCATCGAGGACTTCAC
>JACXTO010000216.1 GCA_016919565.1 Methanomassiliicoccaceae archaeon
AGCCTCGCCGCCGCATTGATTGCACTTCGGCTGGTTGGAGTAGGATTTCGTCCCCTCGCATTCCTTGCACTTGTAGAAATTGACGTCAGCGTAGCCCAGTCGAATGGAGATGCCTCGCTTCACTTCCTCGGAGTGGCGGTCCGTCCATTCGCCGCTCAGCGCCTTGGTGAGCGTGGTCTTTCCGTGGTCGACATGCCCGATCATGCCGATGTTGACCTCGGGCTGACGTTCGGACATTACTTCTTCTTCTCCTCGACCTTGATGAGCTCTTCCAGCGGCTTCGAGCCAGACTGGGTCACCTTAAGGTTCAATTGGGAGGTTTCCGGGGATATGGCACTGCCGCGGACCGACTTGCGCCGCCTCAGGCCCTGCTCGGTGGTATCGAAACCGATGCCATTTGTCATCAATATCTTGCGCCTCTTCACACCCGGCAGGTCCTTCCTCATGGGGAAGCCATCCTTGTCACTGCCACCAGTGATCGTCAGCTTGTATCCTGGCAAGCCGACGAAAATGCCATCTACCACATCTCCGATCTTCTTGCCGATAAGAGAGTTGGCGTGATGACCGGTGACCGGGACCTGATAGGATTTTCCATCCTTTCCGTCATTAATAACGGCCTTGAACTCAACCATTCCAAACACCTCGTGAGTAAAGCGCCCTAATGTTGTCCGTCTTAAATAATTATTGGTAATGCAAGAGGGTGGTCCGACGCAGGGACTGGCGGGGTTGAGGAAAAGTGCCCGATGGCACTATCTCCTTCGAATGTCCTTTTTTCCCTTCGAGAACGGCACGCCTCCAAATACGAAAAGCATATCGGTAGGCGAGGTCAATTAACCCTAGAGGGGAAAGAATGCGTGGAATCTCGATCAAGGTCCTTATGGCGCTCGCCGTGAGCGTGGCGATGGTGATGGTCTGTGCGTTTCCGGCAGAGGCGGCATGGAGCTATAACGGCGGGGTAAGGAAGATACCAGCGGGACAATACTCCGAGGTCAAGGGGTTCATCGCCCAGGATGGGGCAGGTATGTCATATGATGTGTCGTGGTCCTACGGGCCGGACTTCGACGTCCTCCTGATGGACAAGGCGAACTTCGATATCTACAAGTCAGGCAGCAACGCATTCAGCTACCTGCCGTATTCCAGTCTGAATGTCGTTTATGGTGCCTATGATGACACCGGGACCGGAGGGTTGACGACAGGTACGGAGTACCACTTGGTAATCGATAATACCGATCGGCCGGTTGGTGGAGCCAGCCCCGTCGGCCAAGAGCTTGGGGTCTCCTTCGAGTTTGGGGCTGTGAACATCCAGCAACTAACGGACATGGGGCTCATCATCATTCTGTTGGTCGTTGCGATCGTCGTGATAGTGGTATTGGTCGTTTTGTTCCTGTTCATTAGATCGCGTGGCAAGAATAAGATGCCGCAACACCGGCAGCAATACGGGCAACAATTCCAGCAGCCAGGGATGAAGGCGTGTACCAGATGCGGGGCGCAGATCCCTACGGATTACACCTTCTGCCCTCAGTGTGGCAATAGATATTGAGGGCTCGTCCCTCGTTCATTTTCTTAATAATTAAGCAGCGCTTTACATCGACCAGAAACGGTCCTTCTTGCGCTTGATCTCGATCAGCTCGTCCAAGGTAAGCTTCTCGTCAGGGTTCAGGGCGTGCCCGGAGATGGCCTTCACCTCTGATTCGAGTATGTCCACGTAGAGAATGTCCTCGACGTTGATCTGACGGCCGACGGTCGGTCCGTCGATGGAGATTGCCACCTCATCCCCCTGGATCGCTTCCTTCTTCACCTCTTCGCCAGAACGGATGGAGCGGATCTTGCCCACCTCGTTGCCGGAGGAATCGATCATCCTCTGCCCGGTCCTGATCCGACCGGTCAGCACCCGCACCCCGAATATCGCTGGCTTGCTGACCCGGAACACGCAGTTCGGGAGCATCCGCACCTTGCCCGGGAATGCGACCAGGGAGCGCTTGTCCGCCTCCGCCCTTCTCTGCACCTCCGACACCCAGAGCTTGTACTCGTCGATGAGTCCGTAGACGACATCGTTGAGGAAGATCTTGGCATCATGGTTCGGCAGGGCGTCCTTGGCGTCCGGCAGCAACGGAACGTTGAATGCCAGTATGGCGCGGTGCAGCTGATCGTTGTACGCCGACGCCTCGGTCAGGTCGCGCTTGGATATTGGCCCGACCTCATACTTTCGGATCGGTATCTGCGAATGCGCGCATTCGAAAGCCAGCGCCTCCAGCGATCCCAGTGCGTCCGCTTTGATGAAGACGCCCGCATCGACCACCTCGATCCTGACCTTGGTCTCCTCCGCGATCTCGTCTAGGATGGCCTGCTTGTTCCCCTTGATCACCCTCAATGGGCCGCCGGCGACGACTCCCTCCAGGTCCTGGCACAGCAGCTTCACTCCTGCGGCAGCCGTGACCTCATCCACAGAATCGAACTTGTCCCTGGGATCGCGGATCTCGTCCAGCGGCCTCGGCTTCAGGATCGCCTTGACCTTGGTGACCAGCGGCCGGCCGTTCGTGCCAAGGCCGAGCATGTCGCCCTTTCTTAGCGCGCCCGAATAAACGATCACGTCTATGGTCGGACCGAGGCCCTTCTCCTCCTTGACCTCAAGAACTGTGCCTCTTGCCGGGCCC
>JACXTO010000040.1 GCA_016919565.1 Methanomassiliicoccaceae archaeon
CCGCAGATCGATTCGATCGGGATGCCGACGCGGTTCGCCACCTGCAGTACCGTTTCCCCTTCCTCTTCGGTAGCTATGGTCTTCCCTAACGGCTCGAAGCGGACTCTAGGCATCTGGCTCAGCTCATACGTAATGGCGGTAGATGCTGTAGATGTCGGTGATCTGAGAGATCTCGTACTTCGAGAAATGCTTCTTCGATACGACGAGCTCGCGGAGCAGCTTCTGCGCCTCCCTCGGGCTCTCGGCGTGGAACAGCAGGATCATGCTGAACGAACCGATGGTGCTGAACACCTGGATGGTGGACTGGTGCTCCTTCAGCTCGTTCACGATCTTCTCCTGGTCCTGGGAACTGATGCCAGTATCCAGCGTAAGTACCACAGAGTAGATGAGGTCCCCTAGACGGTCGTAATAGATGAGGTGTGCCTTCTGGATGACCTTCATCTCCCGAAGACGCTCGATCCTGTAGCCCACTGACCGACTGGTCATTCCCATGTGATCTGCAATTTCCTCGTAGGTCCATTCTGGATTGTTTGCAAGGACGAGCAAAAGCTCCTTATCGGTCGCATCCAGTTTCTCGCGGCTCACACGAATTCCTCCTTGAGAAGTTCTCCTGAGCCCTGAATACCCAACTCAGATATATGAACGCATTGTTCCCAAAATGGACATCCTGGATAACTCCGGAAAGGCTGGTAAGGTTTATGTTACCTAGCAAAGAAGTAACACAAAGATACAAGGTGTCCAGCGGTTGAATTAACCATTCATCTCGGTTTAGCCATTTGGGCAGGGCTGGTGGGGAAGATTAGTCAATTGAACAGCCTGAGGACCCCGAGGATGATAGTGGCAAGCAACAGCAGGAACGCGGTCATATTGGACACCCAGTGGAACCATCTCAGCTTAGGAGGTCTGGTCAGCATCGGGACCCCGGAAACGATGCCTAGGATTGCGAATATCACCGTCAGGAGAGCCAGTCTTCCGTGCAACGAGAAGAACAAGGCCCCTCTGAGCTCCAGCGTCTGCGAGGCCCAGAACAGGAACGTCCCGAACAGGAGCACGTAGTAGGCCAGGCTGACATACCGGTGATATTTGCTGGAGAAGATCCTCGGCAGCCTCTTCGCAAAATTGGCGTTCTCCGCGTTCCTCAGACCAGAAAGCGCAGAGAATGCGCCGATAACAGCTGTTGCGGAGAGCAGCGCCGCATGCAGTCTCCAGTCGGATATCGGGGTGATGGTGGCGTCATCGGCCCAGCCCAGTCTTTCCCAATATCCCTTGAAATCGGTATCCACCAGTTGGATATGAATCACCCACTTGGCCCATTTGTAGCCCCAGTTGTTGGGCACAACCAGGCGTATGGGGAAGCCGTGGTCGGCCGGAAGAGGAACTCCGTTCATGCCATAGGCGAGGATCACGCCCGAACCGGACGCCTCGGCCAAAGTCAAGCTGGTCGAGTAGCCATCGGCGCATAGGATAATCACTTCGATGGCAGTGTCATTTACCTGAGCCAGGTCAACTAGGCTTTTCAAGCTCACCCCAGTCCAGGTCGCCCGGTTCGATGGACCGGTCACGCAATCCAGCGAGACGCTCTCCGTGATGCTGGGCATTGATATTATCTCCGAGAAATCGAGCTCGATCGGCTGGTTCACCAGGCCATCGATCCTGAGGGTGTAATTGCTGGCATTGATATGCGGGGTCGGACCGATGGATATCTTGAAGAATTTATCATTTGGCGTGATGCTCTCATCAGGACGGTAGGTAAGGCCGATGAGGGCGCCCGCTATAATCACCATCAGCACCACGATGACGACCGAGCTCCATCGGTTGATCAACCTCATCCGATTCCGTCTAGCGTAGCTCAATCGATTTATGCCTTGCTACTTTCAGGATATGTTTGACGAAGCGTATGAGCCATTCCTATGAGCGGATCATGCGCTCTTCGGCTGATCTTTACCGGGATAGCGGAAGTTGCCCTTCGGCACCACGATCTCGAAGCGAGCCCCTTTTCCTGGCTCCCCGTTCTCCACGATCGTCATCCCCGTGATGCCCAGTATCTCACGCACCAGCACCAGACCATGCACCTTTTGGCTGCTGGAGGCCTTCTCGAAGATGTTCCTCTTCCTATCCCTTGGCACCCCGACCCCGTTGTCCTCGTATACGATGACCAGTTCCTCCCCGCGAGGAGTCGCCGAGAATCGTATCTTCGTGGCCTTCTGGCCATGCTTCAGGGTGTCATCGATCAGGTTGTAGAAGGCCCGGTTCATCATGGCATCGGCGAAGACCTCCAGTGAGCCGAGGTTGACCTCGAACTGCACCCATTTCGAATCGAACTTCGGCGTCAGCTCCATTATACCAGTGTCCAATCGTATCCAGGATGGCGGGGCCTTCCCCAGGTTCTGGTAGTCCCGGGCGAATGCGACGTGGGACTGGATCTTGTCCGCCACCTGCTGGATCCGGGCAAGATACTCCTTGACCTGCACCGGGCTGTTCGCATGTTTCGCCTTATGGACCAGCCCGTTGAGGACCACCACCTGGTTCTGGATGTCGTGCACCGTGATGTTGGAGAGGATGTTCAGCTTGACGTTCGTGGACGAGCTGCTATCTTGGCTGAGCTTATGGTCGGAGACGTCGATGGCAGTGGCATGATACCCGCTGAGCCTCCCATCCTCGTCCTTCAGGACGGTCATCAGGCCATGGACGAGAATGTTGGTGCCGTCCTTCCTCAGGGCATGGTATTCGCCCTGCCAGCGGCCATGGTCTTCGAGCTGCCTCATTATGCCTTCGGTCTGGTCAGAATAGCCTATGAAGTCGCTCATCGGCCTGCCAATGACCTCATTTGCGTCGGAGTATCCTAGGAACTTCAGGAAGGCCTCGTTGACCTGCTTCACGGTCCCCTTGTCGTCCGCCAGGCTCATTGCGGCGATGGACTCCCTGAACACGTCCTTCGTCTGGCGCAGTTCATCCTCGATCTTCTTCCGTTCGGTGATATCACCGTAGATGGCGACGACCTCTCCATTGGGCAGCTTGAAGATGAGGTTTTCCCGCCAAGAGCTTGCATTCGTCGCGTCCGTATAGAGAGCCTCCTCCAGATACTTCCTCTCTCCCGTCTTCCACACCGTACGCAGTACGTCGATCATGCCCATGGCTGCGGCGCCAGGGAACGCCTCCTCCACTCGTTTTCCGATGACATCCTCCTTCCGGACGTTCTCGATGCTCTCCGCCTTGGCGTTGAAGTTCAATATGATGAAGCTCTCGCCCTCATCGACCGCTTGGTAAACGGCGATGCCCCTGTCTATGTTGTTGAAGAGCTCACGGAACCGCGTCTCGCACTCAAGGAACTCCCTTTCCGCCCGCTTGTGGTCGGTGATGTCCCTGACGACGGAGACGGAGCCGACGATCTCCCCGTTGGCGTCCCTGACCGGGGAGGCGCTCACATTGCGATAGCGCAGCTCTCCGGCGGCGGGGGTCTTGACGATTTCCTCAATGTCCTTGACAACTTCGCCCCTGAGCGCCCGAAGCGGAGGCGCTTCCTCCAATGGGCGCTTGCTGCCGTCCGGCCTTAGCACCTCCACCCTTGCGGCCAGTTTCCGCACATCGACCCCCTTGAGGGTATGAAGATTGAACTCATGGAGGGCAGGCGGGTTCGCCAGTATGTATTCTCCTTTGGCATCGACCAGCCAGATCTCATCGCTGATGCTGTTGACCAAGGAGGCGAGCTTGTCCTTCTCTCTCTTGAGCTCATCCTCCGCCTGCTTGCGCTCGGTGATGTCCGTGATGAAGTTCAGGGTTGCGGGGCGTCCGTTCCATTCGATATTGACCGTATTGATCTCCACCCATCTCATCCCCCCATCGCCTGTCAATATCCTGAATGGATACCGCATCTGGATGGCTTCGCCCCGGGATCTCTTTTGCAAACGCTCCTCCATCATTTCGCGGTCTTCCTGGTGAATGAACGAGTAATATGGTTTCGATAGAAGTTCCTGCTCTGAGCATTTCATTATCGTGAGCGCCCTGGGATTGACCACGCGCATCATCCCATCCTGCTCAACGACGATCGCCTCGGCGGCACTGTCCACCAGCAATCGGTACCTCTCCTCGCTCTTAGACAACGCGTCCTCAACCCGCTTACGCTCCGTGACGTCCTCCGCTATCCCAAGCAGATATCGCGGATCCCCATCTTCGTCGAGGATCGGCATCCTCTTCGTATGCAGTATTCTGGTTCCCTTGTTCTTGGTCAGGATGGACTCCTCGGGGATGTCCAGCAGCGCCTTGCTCTTGAGGACCTCTCTGTCGCCTTTCGTGAAGGAGTCGGCTTGCTCCTTCGTGAAGAGATCGTAGTCGCTCTTGCCCAAAATCTCTCTGATGGAGTAGCCGAGCAGCTCCTCCCCCGCCTTGTTGATGTGAACGAACTGCAGGTCCTCCGCATCCTTCACGAAGACCATATCGGGGATGTCGTTCACAATCCTGTTCAGGAACTCCTCGCTCTCCCTCAGCGCCCTTTCTGCCAGTTTCCGGTCTGTGATGACCTCGGTGTAGGTAACGATGCCTCCAATTTCGCCATCTACCTTGTACCAAGGCCTGCATTCCCACCGATTGTAGGTGATCGAGCCATCCGGCCTTTGGAAATAGTCGTCATCATTCCTTTCAACGGACCCCATCAGGCAGAGTCTGTGCACGGCCTTCCATCTCTGAGGCATATCTTGAAAGACCTCATACTGGTGCTTTCCGATGATGTTCTCTTCCTTGACGTCGTAGTCCTTCAGATAGCGGTCGCTGGCCGCGATATAATGGAGGTTGCGGTCGAAGACCGCGATCGCGTTGGGGTCGTGCTTGACGATGAAGCGCATGATCTCCTCGCTCTCGCGGAGCGTCTCGTCCACCTTCTTGTGGTGTGTGAC
>JACXTO010000217.1 GCA_016919565.1 Methanomassiliicoccaceae archaeon
CGATCCCATCCACCACCGCGGAATCGTCGAATGAATGCAAGGGAACCTCGGTGTCAACCTTCGGCAGGAACGGGATGATGTGCTTGCTGACGAGCTCGTGCATCATCTCCCCTCCGGCTCCATGGCCCATGGTGACCCGTTCCATAGTCGTCCGAATAAACTGAAGGGTCATTAAACATTCTGATTTCCTTCAAATCCTATGTTCCGATTGCTGCTGGCCTATTCCTTTCAAGCGGCGGCAGGTCGGAGACCGCACGATTCCCCTCATCCTTTCGGGCATCCGCATCTTGAGTCACCACCGCTCGTGCCTCTCATCGCGTGGCGGGACAAAGTCTTATGATGGGAAGTCATCATACCGCCAACCACAAGGGGCTCGTAGGGTAGTCTGGATTATCCTTTTGGCCTTCGAAGCCAAAGACCGGGGTTCAAATCCCCGCGGGCCCGCCATAAGGTCAACCATCGGCCGCAGCCCCCTTTCCGGTCAGGGATCGGCCATTGAAGGGTCGTTTCCTCCTTGAGCTGGTTGGTTTCGATCGATGTCGGCGTCGAAAAAGTTGAAAAGAATCATCCCTCGAATGCGCTCGACGGACGCAAGCACTCATGATTAAGGTCTGGACCGTTCTCACGACCAGCAATGGTTCGGAAACTTATAACTCGATGAACTCCATTGAGGTTGAAGCTATCGTTAAGGCTGCTAGACTAAAGCAGAGCCTGGTTGAGGGGATTTAATGAATTTGGGGCTGGGAATCGATACAGGCGGGACTTATACTGACTCTGTTATCATCGACCTCGACGGCGGAAAGGTCCTGAGCAAGTCGAAGGCGCTCACGACAAGGAACGACCTCTCCATCGGCATTTCGAACTCGATCGATAACCTGGATGCATCACTATTGAACAAGGTCAAACTGGTGTCCGTGTCGTCCACCCTCGCGACCAATTCGGTGGTCGAGGGCAAGGGGTGCCGGGTCGGCCTGATCGTGGCCGGCTACGAGTTCGACAAGTCGATCGTCGTGGAAGAGGCGATCCAGATAAGGGGAGGGCACGGTCTGAACGGCGAGAAGAAGGAGGAGCTTGACCTGGACATGGCCAAGAACTTCGTTCTCGCCGTCAAAGACAAGGTGGACGGGTTCGCGATATCGAGCTACCTCAGCGTGAGGAATCCAGAGCACGAGATCGCATTGAAGCGCATGATGGAGCCGCTGACCTCGAATCCCGTGGTCTGCGGCCACGACCTCTCATCGAAGCTAGGTTTCAACGAGCGGACCGTGACCGCGGTCCTCAACGCGAAGCTCATACCGATCATAGCCGACCTCGTCGCCTCGGTCAAGAGCGTCCTGATCGCTCGGAGCATCGACGCGCCTCTGATGATCGTGAAGGGCGACGGTTCCTTGATGGGGGAGTCGGTCGCGAAGCAGAGGCCGGTGGAGACGATACTCTCCGGTCCGGCGGCAAGCTTGACCGGAGCCCGTTACCTCACTGGGGAGGATGAGGCGGTGGTGATCGACGTCGGCGGAACGACCACCGACATCGGCATACTTAGGAAGGGAAAGCCCCGCCTGGACCCGGAGGGCGCTCTGATCGGCGGCTGGAGGACAAGGGTCAGGGCGGCGGACATATCGACCTCTGGGATCGGGGGGGACAGCCGCGTCGTTGTGCACAACGGCAGGATCCACCTCGCCGCATTGAGGGTCGTTCCCCTCTGCATCGCCTGCGAAATGTACCCGAAGGTGCTGGAGAAGCTGGAGAAGGCCAGGAACATCTGCCTTAGACCACAGCCATCGTATCTGGACATCAACAGGGTCAACCAATCGACCGAATTCTTCGTGTTCAGCAAGGAAGTGAACGGCTACGAGCTGAGCCAGCAAGAGAAGGCCTTCGTGGAGCTGGTCAAGCAGGAGCCCCGCACGGTGCAGGAGATCAGCGAGATCACGAAGGAGCATCCGTTCTCCCTGAACTACAAGAGGCTAGAGGAGATAGGGATGATCCAGAGGTTCGGGCTTACTCCAACGGATATACTCCATGCGGAGGGCTCGTACGTTGAGTTCGATCCAACGCCTTCGAAGATCGGCGTGGGTATCCAAGCAGGTGCGCTTGGGAAGAGCCCCACGGATTTCTGCCAGGCAGTCAAGACCGCCGTCATCGAGAAGATCGCGACGGAACTGGCCAGGAAGCTCATATGCGAGGAGACCGGGGAAACATCCTATTGCAAGGTCGCATCGGACTTCGTCAACAAGTTCGTGAAACTGGAGAACGGCATCGATTATTCATGCAGGATGAAATTGAACAAGAAGATCATCGGTATCGGGGCACCGGTCGGGACCTACCTCCCGAGAGTGGCGGAGCGCCTGGGCACGGAGCTCGCGCTGCCGGAGCACATGGAGGTCGGCAACGCGGTCGGGGCGATCACTGGCAGCATCATCGAGACAGTGGAGATACTGGTCAAACCGAAGCAGGGCATGGGCGTGATGGACGACCCGCCTTGCGTGTTGCACTCCTCGGACGAGATGAGGGAGTTCGAGACGCTCACGGAAGCCGTCGAATATGCCAGGAGGGTGGGGGCGGAGATCGCCGCGGAACGGGCGATAATCTCCGGGGCGGAAGACGTCGAGGTCGTGGTCGAGAACAACGAGATGAGGGCGAAGCTCGGCAGGGACTGGGGCAACGACGTCCTGCTCGAGATCAAGATCCTGGCGACGGCGATCGGGAAGCCGAAGCAGTTCTTCGAGGGAAGGGGAAGATGATCAATCTCGTGATCTGCGGAGGATACAGCCCGCAAGCGAGGGTGCTGCGCACCGCCGCGAGGGAATTCGCCAAGTGCGGAGAGGTCCAGATAGTCACGCTGTGCCCGGCGCTGGCTGGCTTGGCGAACCGTGTGGAGGAGGCAAAGTCCCTGCGACCAGAGGAGACGGTCGTCGTCGACGCCTGCGAGGGCGGCTGCGCTCTCCAGGCGCTGCAGCAGCTCGGGGTGACGCCTAGGTCCTCCATTCTCTTGAACAAGTATCCCTCCTTCTCGGACAGGTACGTCAAGGACGCCTCGGACAAGGTGCGAAAGCTGCTGGCGGAGGTCGGAGGGCCATGAGGCGGGCGGTCGTGATCTGCGGTGCGAACGGCGAGCGCGGCGTCATATTGGAGAAGGTCGTGGAACGCTTCGCCAAGGCGCATCAATCCAAGGTCCTCCAGTTCGGGGC
>JACXTO010000218.1 GCA_016919565.1 Methanomassiliicoccaceae archaeon
ACCAGACCATCCTGCAATCCAGATCGTACTTTTCCCTCAGATGGTCTGGTGGGGTCCGGACGATACAGAGGCCAGGAGCGCCTTTCTTGATCTGTGCCCTCATCAATGCTATCGGCTGATCCAGGCGCTTGTCCTTGATGATGTAGGTTGCCCCGGCCACGACCTTGAGTGACTGAGGCGGCTCCTTCTCCAGTGTTATCTCATGGTCCTTCTGTTCAGCGGCCACTTGCGGCAGCGGTTTGGTGGGAGCGGTGAATGGGACATCGATGATGTCCTCCTCCGACAGGTCCATTTCCCTGTTCAGTCGCTTCTGGCGCAGGTCCACCTTGTCGTGAAGCTGGGACTTGCGGGTCTTAGCAAGTATCTGGATCTCCCTCGATGTGTAGCCCTTGCTGGTCATCGAGATAAGCTCTTCCCACGCCTCCTTCAGGCCCTCCTCGTACCCCTTCATGTAGCCCTTGGCGTAGGATTCCTCTTCCGACATCTCATCCCTCTCATAATGAATGTCCATGCGAGTAAAACTATTTTATTGCCCAGAGCCGACTGCGGCGGATTGTTGCGGCTCATATCGTGAAATCAACGCAAAATTACTAATTCCTCCGCAGCCTCCCCTTCCTTCATGGGAAGAGCCATACGTTTTCGAGGGGTCAAGGCCACCCCCAAAACGCTCGAGAAGGACCTTCTAGCCAAAGCTGGCAGGTTGGCTTCGGATCCATCTCTATTGATCCCTAAATGCGAGCAGCAATGTCGCCGTTGCGGTTACGACAAGCTGCTGAAGAAGATGGAGAAGGTGGCGCAGTACAAGGATGACGCAGAGACTTTGCAGAACCTTGCTACGAGAGGAGACCAATTGGTCCGCGCCTACGCGGCCACCATCTCCTTGGCCGCCAGTGGCAAGATTCCTTTCCTTACTAGCAAGAAGATCCCCTGGGGGGATGTCTCGTTTGCAGTCCGGGGCAAGGTCGAGGCAGAGTATCTCATCGGGGTGCAGTATTTCGACGATCCGGACCTGAGGCTTCTGGCCCATTTCCAGGACGCCAAGGATAACGACCTTCACATATACTCCTCGCCGGAAAGCCTGTATTGCTCGTCCGATGGCCCGAATGTGCCTGCGAGCTACAGCAAGGAAATGCTGGCCACCTCGCCCTATGATCTCAAGGCGGACAACAGCTGCGGGCATCCTGAGGCCGTCATCGGCTTGATGGTCCATTGGCGCTCCGCCAAGATCAACCTCTTCATCTGTCAGGAATGCGCCGACGAGGTGAACCTCCTTCACCATCTGCTCTCTCGCATCGCTGCCAGGGAGCCATGGGATGATTTCGACATCGACGTCCGTTACTCCCCTCGCTGCGTGGCTGACTGCGGGGCCTGTCGGATGAAGGAGAAGTTCGCCATGAGCCAAGGCCTCAAGGAGGCTTACGAGAAGGGGCAGCTCAGCGATGTGATGCTTCTCTCCAGATACATCCAGGAAAGGGAGGCTCATCTGCGCCGTTCGGGGGGCGAGCTCTACATCTCCGGCGACGAATGCTTCGGCCGGAATAAGGAAGCATTCCTGGCCCGATTGAAGGGAAGCGAGGCCGAGCTCATCGCCCTGAGCGGTGTGATCAGGAACAAGCCGATGCCAATAATCTCGGTCAACGACCAGGCTGGCCGGATCATCACGGACCTATGGCCGCAGTTGAAGGAGGAGCTATTGGCCATGGTCGCCGATCCGGACATCGTGAAGTCGGTATTGGCCAATCCAGGGAACCTCACCCCGCCGCAGTTGGTGATCGAGGCGCGAAGGCAGCAATTGTCCCGCAGCGTCATTTCCCGTCTTCCTGATTATGCAATCAAAGGTCCGATCGGGACGATCGCGGACGACCTCGCGAGAACGTTCAAGACCGAGGGCAAGGCGGCAATGGTAAGGCAGCTGGACCGCAACCGGCCCAGGGAGACGCGCCTGAAGGCGGTGGCGTACGGTTTCCTCGTCGCCGTCGGCGAGGCGGACTCGCGCAACTGGCAATACACCAAGGAGGAGATCGACTTCGGCAAGTACCTCGGGGAGTTCGCACAGACCATGCTGGCGGCCGAAGGCAACGATTACGACCAAGCGTTGATCAATCTCCTGGCAGCGAGCGGGGCGAACGAGGACTTGAAACGCAAACTATAGCGTCAGAAGTCCACCCGGAAGTCGATCACATAATGGGAGATCGCGGGTGCGTAGGATTTGACCTCTCCTTGGCGCAATACCTTGATCTTCATCTCGCCTGCCGCCTCGGCGATCCGCCTCAGCGGTCTTTCCGGGAACTCATCGATCGGGCAGACCTCGTGATAATGGATCACCCCCCCGCTCTTGACCAGCTCGAACGCCTTGGGCAAGAACTGCTCGGTTATGCCCACGTAGCCCATCAGCACCCGATCGGCCCAATGCTTGCCAGGGAGGTCCCGGTTATCACCCAAGAACGGCTGGACCACATCTACAACATCATTAAGGCCGATGTTCTCAACCAAGTAGCCGAAGGCCACCGGGTTGATCTCGCAGGCGACGACGCGCTTCGCCTTGGCATGCATCGCCAGCGGCAAGCTGAAGTAACCGATGCCAGCGAACATGTCAACGACGGTCTCGCCCCGGCAGTCAAGGGAGGACATCCTCCTCTTCTCGTCCATGTTGCCGGAGGAGAACATCACCTTCGCAACGTCGAGCTTGTAGAGTATCCCATTCTCCTTATGCACCGTTTCCGTCCCCTCCCCGAAGACCACCTCGACCTGAGGGGTGCGGTGCAAGCCTGAGATCCCTCCTGTCTCCAGGCATACAGTTCTGGCATGAAGCACATCAGCATAGGTCTCGGTGAGATCCGCCTTGAAGGGCATCAGTTCCCAGGGGAGACGGATCACCAGCACCTCGCCTAGCAGCTCCCATTTGCGCGGCAATCGGCCTTTAAGGCCTTCTGGAACTCGAGCTCGCCGGTGTATCTCATCGTAAGGCGTCCGATCGAGCCTCCTTGGTCCTGGGCTACCTTCGACGATTTCCAGGCTCATGCTCAGCAGTTCTTCGTCCGAGATGACATCTCTGACAGGGATGAGGACCGACGCTCCATTATCGATGATGCGAAAATCCGTTTCGATCGCATTTCGACGGGCCAATTCCTGCCTGACGTCTTCAGCCCGATCCCTGCTGACGCTGGCCATCCTCATCTTCCGAACCTCATTCCTTGCTCATCGGCGTCCGTGAGAACATGGAACGCAGCACCTGCGGGGCGAACCTCAGCAACTTAGGCGCCGCCCTGATTATC
>JACXTO010000219.1 GCA_016919565.1 Methanomassiliicoccaceae archaeon
GGACGCTCGTTCTCACGGTCGTCCTACCTAGCTGAGCTACGGGCCCATTGGCAAGTAAGTCTCCGGCGTTGCGGAGGACGGAGAAAGGAGCACCGTTATTTAAAGATTGTTGATGAACAGATATAGGGGCGTGTTCAGACGACCGGGGGTCACGGCCCTATATACCGTATAATAGGCGAATGAAGCAACTATCGACATTTCAATGGCTCACCTCATGATTGCTGAGAGCTGCTGGCCAAGAGTTTAATGACGCGGATGATCCCCGCCAATCCGGGTCGGGGGCCGGTCACGTATTTATACGTGAAGCATAATCTCGCCCTCGGCGAGACCAATGGAAAAAGAAAAGGCATGCAGTTCCTGCGGGGTAAGATTGATCGGCAAGGACACGACGTTCTTCCAATGCCCCATGTGCGGCCAGACGGAGATCGGGCGCTGCCCGAACTGCCGCGACCAGAGCGTGAAGTACACCTGCTCCAAGTGCGGGTTTACCGGACCTTAGGTGGATTCCTATGGGAAAGGTAGCGGCAACGTTCAATCTGATGCCAGAAGGGCCCGACATGGACATGGAGGCCTTGAAGGCCAAGATGCCCGAGATCGTGCCTGAAGGCGTCACCATTCTGAAGGGCGAGGTCAAACCGTTCGCATTCGGCCTGAAGATACTCGACATCACATTCCTCATGAACGATTCCGAGGGAATCATGGACCGGCTGGAAGAGAAGCTGCGTTCCATCGAAGGTATCCAAGGCGTAGAGAGCACCCAGGTAACACTGATCTAAACTCCTTTCTCACTCTTCTCCATGATAGTAGCTTCGGGCGCTGAAGCTTTCTAGTCCGCCGGACTATCCATCGGTCTGAGCTTCACATGCCAAGCCTTGTTCTCGTTGACGGCTACATCGATGAGCCGGCGTCATTGGGTGTCCCCCCTTACAGCTCGCCGCAGGTAAGAGCGGCATTCGGAGCGGCCAGGGATGCCGGTGCTGATGTGAAGTTGTTCAGCATAGACGAGGTCAGACGCGGTGCCAAGGTCCCCGCTTGCGACGTCCTCGTCATCCTATCTGGATGTGCGGTCCCCGGTCGCTATCTGAGGGGGATGCCGGCCTCGGAGAGGGAGATCTCGGAGATCGCATCAAATGTCAACTCATCATATCGCATGCTCGGCGGACCGGCGTCGTTCGAGGCGGACGAGCATCTCAAGGCGAAGTTCGATCTAGTGGCTGACGTGGACGCGGCCGTGGCGACCAACGAGGCCGTACGAGGCGACCGCCCAAGCGGTAAATGGCGCACGCTTGAAGAATGGAATCGCTGGATGCTCCTGGGGGCGGAGAGCGTCCTGGCACATCCCGATTTCCCCCAACCTTTGATCGCAGAGCTGGAAACCTATCGCGGCTGCATTCGATATCGGAGCGGTGGCTGCTCGTTCTGCATCGAGCCTCTGAAGGGAAAGCCCAGCCATCGCCAGCCAGATGACGTGGTGGCCGAGGCGAGGAGGCTGCACGAGCTCGGAGTGAGGAATTTCCGCGTCGGGGCGCAGACCTGCATCGTCTCCTACCTGGCGGACGACGACGGCAGCGAGACCCCCGTGCCCAACCCCAAGGCCATCGACCGGTTGCTCTCGGGGATAAGATCGCTGGGCGTGGACGTGCTTCATCTGGACAATGCCAATCCCGCGGTCATCGCCGAGCATCCTGAGGAGGCGAAGCTAGCCTTGGAGAGCATGGTTCGCCACTGCACCAGCGGGAACGTTCTGGCGCTTGGCCTGGAGAGCGCCGATCCGAAGGTCAGGAAAGCGAACAATCTGAATGCCAGCGACGAGCAGACGCTGCAAGCGGTCAGGCTCATCAACCAGGTCGGCAGGAAACGCGGACCGAGCGGCCTGCCTTTCCTCCTGCCAGGGGTCAACTTTATTGTCGGATTGGACGGTGAATCGGCCGATTCATTGGAAATGAACCTGGAGTTCCTCCGCCAGGTCAGGTCTGAGGGATTGCTGCTCCGCCGCATCAACATACGACAGGTGATGCCTGTCAGGAGGAGGTTCGATAGCGGCGTCAACCACTCGATGTTCCTGAGATTCAAGCGAACGGTCCGGGAGGAGATCGATTCGTTGATGCTGCGAGAACTGGTTCCCATTGGAACGAAGCTCACCAGGATATACACGGAGGTGCGGGAGGGGAAGCATACCTTCGGCCGGCAGATCGGGACTTATCCCCTGCTCATCGGCTTCAATTACCCGGTTCCGCTGGACCAGTTCGTCGATGTGAAGGTCGTGGGCTGGGGATTCCGCAGCATCACCGCCGTGGAACATCCATTGCATGTCAACTCCTGCCCCATTGCGGCGCTGGAATCGTTGCCCAGCATCGGCAATAAAAGGGCGGTGCGGCTGTTCCGGAAGCGCCCCTACCGCTCGATCGAGGATGTGAGGAAGGCGCTGGATGAGCCCAGCCTTGCCAATGCAATAACGGAGTTCATCGATTTCGAGTGATGCGATTGTATCCTCAATCTTTTATTCCTTCAGTGAGCTAACCAAGGTCAGATGGAGATCAAGCAGCTCGCCCGCTACCCGTTCGTCAAATCGGCCTCGGAGCTGATCAAGCAGGAGAACATCTCCTTGGA